>NZ_JBKQWU010000002.1:0-263329 GCF_047275745.1 Amaricoccus sp. W119
CCCATCATCGAGCAGCCGAAACCACCCTAGAGAGCCGATATGCCAGCGATCCGCTTCGTCGAAACGAAACCCAACCGCCCGCATATCCCTTCATCAAATTCAAATTTCAAAGAGCTACCGGGGCCAAAAAACCGACCGTCTGCGCTTTCCTTGAGCGCATCCAGCCGCCTCAACTCCGATCTTTCACCGTCGCGGGCCGTTCGGAGCGTTTCGCTCGTTCCGTCCTCGCCGCCGGTGGAGGGGTGTTTAGGGTTATGGCCGGAGAGTCGCAAGCGGAAAAAACGCGCTTCATGACAGATTTTTCTCAGACCCTGATTTCACTCGATTTTTTCTCACTCCGCCCCTTCGCTCAGGCCGGCCGGGCGAGAGTTCGAACCCGCCCTCGGCGCGGCAGAAGGCGGTAAAGCAGCAGAATCGCCACGATTCCCGCGTAGACCAGAGGCTCGGGTGGCCAGGCCTTCACGAGCCAGACGAAGTGAATCGCCCCAAGCGCGGTTGCCGGATAGGCCAGCCGGTGCACCGTCCGCCATCTCGCCCCACCCAGCGCGCGCACGGCGCGGTCCGTCGAGGTCAGCGCGAGCGGCAGCAGCAGGAGAAGCGCCGACATGCCCACGATGATATACGGGCGCTTGGTCAGGTCCGTCACCGCCGCCGCCACGTCCAGCCCGCGATCGAAGGCGAACCAGGCCCCCAGATGCAACAGCACGTAGTAGAAGGCCATCAGCCCGATGAGCCGCCGGAAGCGGAGGAAGTTGACGCCGGTCAGTTCGCGCACCGGTGTCACCGCCAGCGCGGCGATCAGGAGTTGCAGCGCCGTGATCCCGAGGTTCTGCTCCAGCGTGCGCGCGGGGTCCGGTCCGAGCTGATTGAGGAGACCCGCGCGCAGCCAGAGCGCCGCCGGGATGAAGCCGATCAGATACCACGGCCAGACCGGCACGCGCCGGAGCCACCGGTTCACCAGAGGGGCGACATCACCCATCGACCCGCCCCTCAGTAGAACTTCCGGAGGTCCATGCCCGCGTAGAGGCTCCCGACCTCTTCGGCGTAGCCGTTGAACATCTCCGTGTCGCGCTTGGCGAAGAGCCCGCCGCCGATCACCCGCTCGCTCGCCTGACTCCAGCGCGGGTGGTCCACATTCGGATTCACATTCGCATAGAAGCCGTATTCATTGCCCGCCTGCTGCTTCCAGGTCGTGGGCGGCTGATCGGCGACGAGGCTGATCCGCACGATCGACTTGATCCCCTTGAAGCCGTATTTCCACGGCACGACCAGTCGGAGCGGCGCGCCGTTCTGGTTCGGCAGCGTCTCGCCATAGAGGCCAACCGCGAGGATCGTCAGCGGATGCATCGCCTCGTCGAGCCGCAGCCCCTCGACATAGGGCCAGTCGAGCGTGGGCAGGAAGCCGCGTTGCGCCGGCATCTCCTCCGGGCGCACGACGGTCTCGAAGGCGACGTATTTCGCGCCCGGCGCCGGCTCGACGCGGGCGAGGAGGCTCGCGAGCGGAAAGCCGACCCAGGGGATCACCATCGACCACGCCTCGACGCAGCGCATCCGGTAGATCCGCTCCTCGAGCGCCTCGGGTCTCACGATGTCCTCGAGCGCGTAGGTGCCGGGCTTGCCGCAGGCGCCGTCGATCACGACGGACCAGGGCTCGGTCGTGAGCGCGCCGGCGTGTTTCGCGGGATCGCCCTTGTCGAAGCCGAATTCGTAGAAGTTGTTGTAGGTCGTCACATGCTCGTAGGAGGTCGGCCGCGCATCGGTGGAGAACGGGCTCGGACGCGCGTCGAGCTTCGCCGCTTCTCCCGGCCCCGCGAGTCCCGCCGCCGCGAGACCGGCCATTCCAGCGAGCAGGGCGCGGCGGTCGAGATAGGCTGCTTTCGGCGTCACCTCGGAATAGGGCAGTCTGGGTGCTCGGCGGATCAGCATGGTCTTCTCCCGTTTTCCCGAAGCTAGCGCGAATCCCGGCGGATTTCCGCTCAAACTCCGCGGGCATCCCATCACTTCCGCGCGAATCGCCCGTGCTCGCCCGACCTCGGACGCCGCTAGCCTGGACGGCGCGCGAGCAGGAAAAGCCGCGGGAACCGCAGCGCGACCCGGCCGTCGGGAAGCGGCGGATAGGCGGCGCGCAGTTCCTCGAGATAGGCGGCGGTGAAATCCGGGCGCTCCTCCTCGTCGAGCCGGTCGAGATAGGGCTTGAGCCCGGTCGAGCTCACCCAGTCCACGATGGCCTCTGGCCCTGCGAGCTGGTGATAGTAGGTGGTGCGCCAGACCTCCGCCGTCGCGCCATGCCGCTGGAAAAGCGCGAGATAGCCCTCGGCGGTCATGAGAGGCGCCCGTCGCGCCGAGGCGAGTCGCTCCGCCCAGGGACCGCGCGCCGCCACCTCGGCCATGAGCACGTGGCTCGGCTCGGTGAGATTGTCCGGCATCTGGACCGCGAGCCAGCCTCCCGGCCTGAGCCGCCCGATGAGGTCAGGGAGCAGCCGGTCATGATCCGGCAGCCATTGCAGCACCGCGTTGGCGAGCAGAAGATCCGCGGCCTCTCCCGATCCCTCGCCGAGATCGCCGAGGGTGAACCGGGTATCTGGAAGGCGCCGGCGCGCGGCGGCGATCATGTCGGGCGAGGAATCAACCCCTTCCACCTCCGCTCCGGGGAAGCGCGCGATCAGCACCTCCGTCGAATTGCCCGGCCCGCAGCCGAGATCGACGGCGCGGCTGATCCCCTCGGGCGGGATCTCGGCGAGGAGATCACGAACCGGGCGGGTCCGCTCGCGCTCGAAGGCGAGGTAGCGGGTGGCCGACCAGTCGCGGCCCGCGCGGCCTTCCGCCGTCACCCGCGCGCCTCCAGCCAGGCCGAGAATTCGGCGATCAGCGGGCCGACCTCCTCCTCGCCGGGGAAGGTCTGATAGGAACGGACCGCTCCGGTTTCCGCCCAGGGCAGCTTGTCCGCGGCGCAGGTCTCCATGAACGGCGCGAACCAGGAGTGATCGTCGAGCATCGTCGGGCGCATGTTGACGAGCCCCGCGAGCATCGGAATTCTCGAGAACATCCAGGTCTTGCAGAAGCCGCAGAAGTGGTGCTTCGCCTCGCCCTGAAGCCCACCGAGCACCGTCTCGCCGGCGATCACCTCGAAGGCGGGTTCGGGCACCGCCATCGAGAGCGAATAGGCGCTCGACGACATCTTCTGGCAGCCCGAGCAATGGCAGGCGACGGTGAAGACCGGCGGCGCGCTGATGCGCAGCCGCACCCGGTCGCAACGGCAGCCGCCTTCCATGGGCCTCGTCCAGTCCGGCATCGTCATCCTCCGTTTTCGCAACGAAATCGCATCCGCTTCGCGCCCGCTGTTTCCGCCGACCAGCCCAACCGGGCGGCCCTCTCCGCCTTCGATCACCTGGCGCGCGATCAACCCGCCTTCCCGGCCTTCCGGCTGTCGAGGATCAGCTTGAGCGGGTTGGGCTTCGCGGGGCCGATGCGCCGCAGCGTGTTCTGGTCATGATGGTCGAACGGCTTGTCGCGCCCATGCACCAGAAGGGTCGTGCGGACCTCATAGCTCCACGAATCCTCGCCCTCGAAGCTCAGGTCGATCCGGTAGTTCTCCGTGCGGAACGCGTATTCGAGGAAGGCGGTGGAGCAGATCCCGTCCTCGGTCTCGCCGCGTTTCGCGGTCAGCACCAGCCGGTCGTCGTCGGGCTTCGCTTTCCCCGCCGCCAGCGCCACCTGCCCGCGCGGGATCGTCAGCGTCTGGAGCACGAGGCCGGTCGCCGGTTCCCACAGCCAGTAGCCGATCTGGTCGTGGAAGGTGATCGCCTCTTCCTTCGTCGTGATATGGATATGGTAGCGCAGCCCGTAGAAGAGCTGCGGCCCGTTGGTCTGCGGGTCGATCGCATCGAAGGTGACATGCTCGATGAAGGTCCGGCGCTCCGGCCCGGCGGCCTTCGGATTAACATCGACGCCCTTCTCCGCCTCCCATTCACCCGCGAGCCGCCTGAGCGGCCCGAGATTTGCAAGCGTGTCGGGATCGACATCGCTCGGCTCGGTGAAGATATCGGCCGGGAATGGGTTCACCGCCTGCTCCTTCGACGACACTGCGAACTGGCGTCACAGTCGGCGAACTCTAGACCGCGCGGGCGCGGCGAGGCAACGGGCGCGGCGAAGCGACCCGCGACCCGGCCCCCGTCGCCCTAGAGGATGAAATCTCCAGCTGTATAGGCCGAGGCACGCACCGCACCATCGTCGATCCGGACCTCGAACTCGATCGTGCCGTCGAGATCGACGTTGCCGCGGACGAGCGTGCTGTCCCCGGGACCTTCCTCGGTCCAGAGACGGCCCCGCCCGGTTCCCCCGAAGGTGAAATCCTGGCTTCCGGATCGGGTCGTATCGGCGTCGATCCGCGAGACATCGATCACATCGCCACCGGAACGCCCCGCCCGCGCGAAAGCCGCGGTGCCGGAGTCGCCCACAATGGAATCGCGTCCCGCGCCCGGTCTCGAATGGATCACGGAATCGAAGCGGAAAGTGTCCGTGCCGGTTTCGCCGTAGAGCACATCCGCTCCCGCCCCGCCCGAGAGCGTGTCGGAACCGGCGCCACCCCTCAGGCCGCCGTCGACGCTTTCGGTGCCATCGTTGCCCGTGCCACCGAAGATCAGGTCGTCGCCGCCGTCACCGGAAAGTAGCTGGTCGTCACCCGCGCCGCCAAGGATCAGGTCGTTCCCATGGTCGGCGCCGGATCCGGTTCCATCGTCGCCGTAAACCGCATAGTCGTCGCCAGATCCGCCGCGGATGGTGTCGTTGCCGGCACCGCCATCAACGGAGCTGTCACCATTCTTCGACCCGCGATAAAGGTCGTCGCCGTCACCCAGTTTGACATGGGTACTCGCGGAAGCGGTGTCGAGGCGGCTTCCGCCATCAAGGATCGGCCGCGCATCGCCGCGCGCGTCGACGACATCGTTGCCCGCGCCCGCGTCGACCCTGTTCTCTTCCCCGCCGGCGATGTAGATCGTGTCGTCCCCGTCACCGGTGTTTGTGTTCAGGAAATTGGCGAACATGGGGTAGACGGTGTCGTCTCCCGACCCGGTCGTGAGAGTGGTGTAGTCGCCGAAAATGGCGTGGGTCATCTGATCGTAGTAGAGGCCTGGCTCCAGATCGGACCCGAACGGGTCTTCATAGCTTTCAGATCGGGGGATCCGGCCATAGCCGACGATGAAGAGATCTTCGTCGAGCGCGCCGAGGTCCAGAAAGGCCTCCGGTCCGTACTCGGTCACAATGAGCGTCCGACCAGCGGCCGCCCCGACTTCCCGGTAGGTTCCGGCGCCGGCGTCCATCCAGACGCCGTTGTCACCAGTTCCCGGGTCCACCTCGATCGAACCACCGAAGTAGAGGATCGTGTCGTCACCGGCACCGCCGAGGATCGTGTCATTTCCCACCTCGCCGTCGATCGTGTCATTCCCGGCGCCGCCGTCGATCCAGTCGTCTCCCGCGCCGCCTCTGATGGAATCGTGCCCTGTGCCGCCCTCGATCGTATCGTTTCCGCCGCCGCCATCGATCGTGTCGGCGCCGCCACCGCCGTCGATGACATCCACCCGGTCCGTCACCGTGCCGTCATAGTCGGCCCTCGCCACGTCCGTGAAACCGTGTCTGTAGAGGCCCGTGATGGGATCCCGGATCAGGCCCCAGTTGTAAGGGATGAACTGATAGCTATCGACGGAGGGCGAGACGTAGGAGGTTGTGATCGTCTCGGCGCGCCCGGTGCCCCGAAAATGAGGCGTGAAAAACGGTGTCGCCATGTGCATATCCAATCGTCATAAAGTTTTTCAGGCTCCGAAATATTGAGCTGTGGAATTTTACAATTCTCGGATCGCTTTGACAACGCGCCCATACTCATGGGATTCCGACCCATACGGCAGGCGACTGGCGGGTATTTCTGAACCGGCGCGGTGGCGATGAACCGGACTCCCGCGATGATCACCTTCGAAAGCCAGTCCCCGGAGCTCGCGCCGGCGGCGCTGCTCGACCACTTCGCCGGTATGCTCATCGTGCGCGGCGGCATCGGCGGGCCTTCGCGGGCGATCAACGGCCCCGAGGTGCGATTGTCCTGGCAGCGACGGTACCCGCGGGCAGGCGGCCTCGGCGGATCGAGCCGCGTGGGCCGTCCCCCGTCAATCGTCGCCTTCGGCATGCTCCAGTATTCCGGCGTGCCGCGTCGATGCGAGGTCTTCGAACTGGTCCTCGATCATCGACCGCGCATGTCGAGCGAGGCGCCCTGAAGTTCGGATTTCGGGTTTGGCCGCGTTTTCGCGGAGAGCGCCGCGCCCGCGGCCTTCTGTTGCGCCTTCGACTTGGTCGGCACCATCACGCCTTCCGCCTATCGTCGCTGAGCGAACGCGGATCACGCGCCACCGTTCCTGCCACGCGGGCCGGACGAGCCGGAATGCCGCCGCCCGGTGAAACCCGCCTCAGACGCCGAGGCACCAGCGCATGATCGCCTTCTGCGCGTGGAGCCGGTTCTCCGCCTCGTCGAAGACGACGGAATTCGGACCGTCCATCACCTTGTTGGTGACCTCCTCGGAACGGTGCGCCGGCAGGCAATGCATGAAGAGCGCGTCGGGCTTGGCCGCGTCCATCAGGTTCTGGTTGACCTGATAGGGGCGGAGCAGCTTGTAGCGCCGCTCGCGCGCGCTCTGCGCGTCATGCATCGAGAGCCAGGTGTCGGTGACGACCAGATCCGCGCCCTCGACCGCGCGGGCGGGGTTCCGTTCGATCTCGACCGTGGCGCCCTTCTCCCGCGCGAAGGCGATCGCGCGCGGGTCGGGATCGAGCGACTGCGGCCCGGTGAAGGTGAGGTCGAAGCCGAACTGCCCGGCCGCGTGCAGGAAGGAAGCACAGACGTTGTTGCCGTCGCCGACCCAGACCACCTTGCGGCCCCTGATCGGCCCGCGATGCTCCTCGAAGGTCATCACATCCGCCATGATCTGGCAGGGGTGGCTCGCGTCGGTCAGCCCGTTGATCACCGGTATCGTCGCATGTTCCGCGAGTTCGAGCAGCGTGGTCTCCTCGAAGGTGCGGATCATCACGATATCGACGAAGCGCGACAGCACGCGGGCGGTGTCGGCGATGGTCTCGCCATGGCCGAGCTGCATCTCGCCGCCCGAGAGCACCAGCGTCTGGCCGCCCATCTGACGCGCGCCCACGTCGAAGCTGACGCGGGTCCGCGTCGAGGGCTTCTCGAAGATCAGCGCCATGACGCGGCCCGCCATCGCCTGCTCCGCGTCGGGCGTGCCTTTCGGCTGGTCGCCGCGCGCGGTCTTCATCCTCACCGCGAGATCGAGGATGCCCCGCAGGTCCTCCGCGGGGGTTTTGTGCAGATCGAGGAAATGCCGCATCACGCGGGTACCTTCGCCGCTTCGAGAGCGGTCGCGGCCGCGTCGAGACGGCGGAGTCCTTCGTCGATGTCTTCGTCAGAGATATTGAGCGGCGGCAGCAGGCGGACGAGATTGTCGGCCGCGGCGACCGTCAGCACCTTCTCGGCATAGCCCGCCTTCACCACGTCGGCGTTCATCGCGCGGCATTTCAGACCGAGCATCAGACCTTCGCCACGCACACCTTCGAAGACCGCCGGATGCCCGGCGACAAGCCCTTCGAGCCCCTGACGCAGCCGGCCGGCGGCGCGGCTCACCTGGTCGAGAAAGCCCTTTTCGGCGACGATATCCATGACCGCGTTCGCGACCGCGCAGGCGAGCGGATTGCCGCCATAGGTCGAGCCATGCGTGCCGAGGCCCATGCCGGAGGCCGCCGCCTCGGTCGCGAGACAGGCGCCGAGCGGGAAACCGCCGCCGATTCCCTTCGCGACCGTCATGATGTCGGGGGTGATCCCCGCCCATTCATGATGGAAGAGCTTGCCGGTCCGGCCCATCCCGCACTGGATCTCGTCGAGGATCAGAAGGAGGCCGTGCTGATCGCAGAGCTCGCGCAGGGCGCGCAGGTCTTCCGGCGAAACCGGACGAATGCCACCCTCGCCCTGGATCGGCTCGATCATGACGGCGCAGGTCTCGGGCGTGATCGCGGCCTCGACGGCTGCGAGCTCGAGGAAGGGCACCACGTCGAAACCCGGCAGGACCGGGCCGAAACCCTTCACCATCTTCTCGGCGCCCGAAGCCGCGATCGCCGCGGTCGAGCGGCCGTGGAACGAGCCCTCGAAGGAGATGATCCGGTAGCGTTCCGGTTCCCCCTTCTCGGCGAAATGCTTGCGCGCCATCTTCACCGCGCATTCGATCGCCTCCGTGCCCGAATTGGTCACGAAGACCGTGTCGGCGAAGGTACTGGCGACCAGCCGCGCCGCGAGCGCCTCCTGATTCGGGATCGTGTAGAGGTTCGACGTGTGCCACAGGCGTCGCGCCTGATCCTCCAGCGCCTTCACGAGCGCGGGATGCGCGTGGCCGAGGACGGTGACGGCGATGCCGGCGCCCAGGTCCAGATAGCGCTCCCCACTCTCCTCGATCAGCCAGGAACCCTGCCCTTCGACGAAGGACATGGGAGCCCGCGCATATGTCGGCAGGACGGGCGAGATCACGGGGTCGAACTCCCTCGAAGCGGCCGCGGGCGAGAAAGGCGAAGCCCCGCGAGCGGCCGGGGGCGCGGGGCGAGCGGGTCTTCTGGCCCAAAGCACCCCTTCGAGTCAACTCGGACGCCTGCCCGCCGGCGGGGGTGACAGCCGGGCCACACGGGCGGTGGCGCATGGCACCCCCGCGGCCATGCGCCCCCCTCCCTTGTAACCGCCGGTCGGGTGACTAGAATAGAGCCCGAGTTGAAGGCCTGTCGGCCTGTCCCATCGCAAAAGTTTCTCTGGAGTGCCGGCCAATGTCCTGGACCGATGAACGTGTTGAGATGCTCAAGGTCATGTGGTCCGAGGGCAAGAGCGCGAGTCAGATCGCCAAGGAACTCGGCGGCGTGACCCGCAACGCGGTGATCGGCAAGGTGCATCGCCTCGGCCTCTCGAACCGCGGGCCCGGGGCCGAGGGCGCCGACGAGGAGATCGCCGCCCAGTCCGGCGTCCAGTCGGGCGTCCCGTCCGGCGCGCAGCCGGGCGCCCCCTCCGGCACGCTCTCCGCCGCTTCGATGGAACAGGCGGCCGCGCACGCCGGCGAGGAGGAGGAAGAAGTGCACGAGCAGCCCCGGCCCGCCACCGCGTCGCCCGCCTCGGCGCCGCCGCGTCCGCCGGTAAAGGAAACCGCGCCGGTCCCCCCGCAGCGCCCGAAGCCGATCATGGGCCAGCCGCTGCCGCCGCAGCCCGCGCAGAACGAGATCAGCCCCGAGGCGCTCGCCAATCTCGCCGAGGTGGCGAAGAAGGCGAAGAAGCTCACGCTGATGCAGCTGACCGAGCGGACCTGCAAATGGCCGGTCGGCGACCCCGCGACCGAGGATTTCTGGTTCTGCGGCCTGCCCTCGGCTCCGGGCAAGCCCTATTGCGAAACCCATGTCGCCGTCGCCTTCCAGCCGATGTCGGCCCGGCGCGACCGGCGTGCCGGCGGGCGTTGACCTCCGAGGCATCGGCGCGCGAGGCGCCCGTTCCCGACAGGGCCGCATCCGTTGGGTCCCGATCCAGAGGCGCCGCGGCGGCGGCCGGGCATACGTCCCCGGCATTGCCGCCCGCGCGCGCCTTGCCCGACCTCAGCCATGAGAGCGCCTGCGCCGCGCCGGTCTGTGGCGTGGACGAGGTGGGCCGCGGCCCCTGGGCGGGCCCGGTCGTCGCCGCGGCGGTGATCCTCGACATATCGGCGATCCCCTCCGGCCTCGACGACAGCAAGCGCCTGCCCGCCGCCCGGCGCGCGGCGCTCTATGACGAACTCACCGTCTCGGCCCGCTGGGGCGTCGGCATCGCCAGCGTCGCCGAGATCGACGAGATCAACATCCTCCAGGCGAGCTTCCTCGCGATGCGGCGCGCGCTCGGAGCACTCGGAGCGCCGCCCGCCGTCGCGCTCATCGACGGCAAGCACCTGCCGCCCGACCTGCCCTGCGAGGGCCGCGCGATCGTCGGCGGCGACGGGCGCGCGCTCTCGATCGCCGCCGCCTCGGTGATCGCCAAGGTCACACGCGACCGGATGATGATCGAGCTGGCGGGCGAATTTCCGGGCTATGGCTGGGAAAGCAACATGGGCTACGGCACCAGAATTCATCAGGCGGGGCTCGCGCAACACGGCGTCACCCCACATCATAGACGCTCGTTTCGCCCCATACACAACATGTTGTGCAAAGCCGAATAGATAAGTCGTTGATTCAATTTACAAATTGACGGCGAATCAGTTTTGACTCATCTTAGCCGCCTGAACGCGGTACAAATGAGAAACAGAACCGATGGCGCGAGTGAAAGCCTTGACCGAATCCTCCGGTCCGACCCTGAACACCATTCTCGCGGGGGATTGCATCGAGGCGATGAACGCGCTGCCCGCGGAGAGCGTCGATCTGATCTTCGCCGATCCCCCCTACAACCTCCAGCTTCGCGGCGACCTGCACCGCCCGGACAATTCCAAGGTCGACGCGGTGGACGACGACTGGGACCGGTTCGCCTCCTTCGGGGCTTATGACGACTTCTCCCGCGCCTGGCTCTCCGCCGCGCGCCGGCTCCTGAAACCGGACGGCGCGATCTGGGTGATCGGCTCCTATCACAACATCTACCGCGTGGGCGCCAACCTGCAGGACGCGGGCTTCTGGATCCTGAACGACGTGATCTGGCGGAAGTCGAATCCGATGCCGAATTTCCGCGGCAAGCGGCTCACCAACGCGCATGAGACGATGATCTGGGCCGCGAAGTCGGACCAGTCGAAATACACGTTCAATTACGAGGCGATGAAGGCGCTGAACGACGGGGTGCAGATGCGCTCCGACTGGGTGATCCCGCTCTGCACCGGCTCGGAACGCCTGCGGACCGCGGATGGCGAGAAGGCGCATCCGACGCAGAAGCCGGAGGCGCTGTTGCACCGCGTGCTGGTCGCCTCGACCAATCCCGGCGACATCGTGCTCGACCCGTTCTTCGGCACCGGAACGACCGGCGCGGTCGCCAAGCGGCTCGGACGGCATTTCATCGGCATCGAGCGCGACCCCGCCTATCGCATCGCCGCCGAGGCGCGGATCGCAGCGGTCCGCGCCCTGTCGCCCGACGCGGCCGCCGTGACGCCGCGCAAGCGCGCCGAGCCGCGGGTCGCCTTCGGCCAGCTCGTCGAGCGGGGCATGCTGAGCCCGGGCGAGATGCTGCACTCGATGAACGGCAGGCGCGAGGCGAAGATCCGGGCCGACGGCACGCTGGTGGCGCGCGACGTGCGCGGCTCGATCCACCAGGTCGGCGCGGCGCTCGAGGGCGCGCCATCGTGCAACGGCTGGACCTACTGGCATTTCAAGCGCGACGGCGTCTCGATCCCGATCGACGTGCTGCGCCAGCAGGTCCGGGCGGAACTCACGGACTAGCCGCGACCGGGACGCCGCGGCCGACCCGGAGAAAGCTCAGGCTTCGAAGGCGTCGAGGCCGAGCCGCAGCGCCTTGCGCATCACGGTCGGCATCGCCGCGGCCGCCTCCCCGCGCGGGCGGTAGTCGCCCGGCGCATCGGCTGGAACCGTGGCGCCCATGAGCCGCAGCCGCAGATGAAAATGCGTGAAGGTGTGCCGCGCCTCGGCGTCGAGCGGGCGCCAGTCCGCCGCGAAGGGCGGAGCCGCCTCCGCCGCGTCGCCCCAGGCCCCGCCCGGCAGGCCGAGCATTCCGCCGAGCAGGCCCGAATCCGGCCGCCGTTCCACCAGCACCGCGCCATCGGTCCGAACCGCGAGATAGGCGATGCCAAGACGCACCGGTTTCGCGGCCTTCGGCGCCTTGAGCGGCAGGTCCGCCGCGACCCCGAGCGCGCGACCGGCGCAGTCGTCGAGCCAGGGGCAGATGCCGCAGGCCGGCCGGCGCGGTACGCAGATCGTGGCGCCGAGATCCATGATCGCCTGCGCATAGTCTCCCGGGCGGTCATCGGGCGTCAGTTCGGCGGCGAGCGCGCGGAGCCGTTCCTTCACCCCCGGCAAGGGCTCGCGCACCGCGCGAAGCCGGGCGATCACCCGCTCGACATTACCGTCGAGCACGGTGTCGGGCCGGTCGAAGGCGATCGCCGCGATCGCCGCCGAAGTGTAGGCGCCGATACCGGGGAGCGCGCGCAGACCGGCGCCGGTGCCTGGGAACCGCCCTCCATGCTCACGCGCCACGACGCGGGCGCATTTCAGAAGATTGCGCGCCCGCGCATAATAGCCGAGCCCCGCCCAGGCGGCCATGACCTCCTCATCCTCGGCGGCCGCGAGGTCGGAGACGGTCGGCCAGCGGGTTACGAATCTCTCGAAATAGCCCTTCACCGCCGCGACCGTGGTCTGCTGCAGCATCACCTCGGAAAGCCAGACGTGGTAGGGATCGGGCCGGACGCCGGCGAGACGCGCGCCCGGCGGCACCCGCCACGGCATCCTCCGCGCCGCGCGGTCGTACCAGGCGAGCAGATCCGCCGCCATCCTCGCATTCGCCATCCTCGCATTCGACCGCCTCGCAGCGCCGCCGTCCAAGCGATCCCCTCCTGACAACCGCGCCGTGAGGCGCTAGCCTCCGCACCTCGCAGGCAACGGAAGCTGGCATGGCCGGGAACAGTGACACGCGCAAGCCCGAAGGCAAGGGCGGGAGACGGTACGGGGGCGGCCCGCCGGAGCGGCGCGCCCGCGGCTTCACCCGCGCGGGCGGCCTGATCGGCGCGCAGATGGGCCGGGTCTCGGCCCGGCGCGGCTATCTCGAAGCCCGTCTCGCGGCGCTCTGGCCCGAGATCGCCGGGCCGGAGATCGCGGCGATCGCCTGGCCCGCGCGGCTGACGCTGAGCCGGGGACCCGCGGGCGGCGCGCTTTCCCTCGCCGTGCGGGGCGCCCACGCGCCGCAGGTGCAGATGATGTTGCCCGCGATCCTCGAGCGGGTGAGCGCGGCGGTCGGGCCCGGCCTCGTGCGCCGGATCACGCTCACGCAATCGCCCCGCGCCTTCGCCGACACGCCCCGCGCGGCGGCGATGCCGGCGCACCGCGCGCCCGTGCCGGAAGAGGCGGTACCGGAAGAAATCTCAAGTATTGGTGATGACGATCTGCGGCGGGCGTTGGAGACTTTGGCGCGGAATGTGCTAAGCCGGGATCGCACCTGATTTCGATGGACCCACCGATGACCATGCTTCTGTCCCGCCGCCACGCGCTCATCACCGGCCTGGCCGCCGGCCTCGCCGTGCCCGGCCTCTCCCTCGCGCAGACAACAGAGGCTGACTCGGCCTCCGAGGGGTCCGCGGGAGCATCCTCCGGGGCACCGGCCCGCACGGTCCAGGAAATGACGATGGGCGATCCGGACGCGCCGATCACCATGATCGAATACGCGATGTTCACCTGTCCGCATTGCGCCGATTTCGTCACCGACGTCTTCCCGAGGATCAAGGAGAATTACATCGACACCGGCAAGGTGCGGCTGATCTTTCGCGAGGTCTATTTCAACGCCCCGAGCCTCTGGGCGGCGCTGATCGCACGCTGCGCGCCCGCCGACCGGTATTTCGGCATCTCCGACCTGCTGTTCGAGACACAGGCCGGCTGGCTCAATTCGACCGACGGCCCGACGATCATGAAGAACCTCTACGGCATCGGCCGGCAGGCGGGGCTGACGGACGCCGAGATGGACGCCTGCCGCGAGGATACCGCCTTCGCCGAGGCGCTGGTCGCGGAGTACCAGAAGTATCAGGCGGAGCACCGGATCGATGCGACGCCGATGTTCGTCATCAACGGCGAGCGGCTCGAGAACGCGCCCTACGAGATGTTCCAGCAGAAGTTCGACGCGATCCTCGCCGGAACCCAGGGCGCGAACTGATCCGTCCCGGCTGGCGCGCGGCCTACCGCGGGCGGCGCGCCGTGGGGGCGTGAAAGGCCGGCGGCTTGCCCTGGACCCAGGCGCGGAAGCGCGCGAGACCGGGATGCGCGCGCAGCGCCTCCACCGTCGCGTAGTTCCGGGCAAGCTCCGCCTCGCTCAGCGTCGCATGGATCGTATTGTGACAGATCTGGTGCAGCAGAACGGTCGGACCGCGCTTGCCGCCCTTGAGTCGGGGAACGAGGTGATGGATGCTCTGGCGTGCCTCCGGCGGGATCGGCCGGTCGCAGAGCGGGCAGATCGGATGCTCCATGCGGCGAGGATGCGCCGGGAGGACGCCGGCGCCAAGGGGAGGCGATGAGCGCGGAAGACGTCGAAGCCCTGGTGATCGGCGGCGGGCCGGCCGGGCTCATGGCCGCGGCGATGCTCGCCGAGGCCGGGGCCGGGGTGATCGTCGCCGAGGCGAAGCCTTCGCTGGGCCGCAAGCTTCTGATGGCGGGCAAGTCCGGTCTGAACCTGACCAAGGACGAGACCCCGGCGCAGTTTCTCGACGCCTACGGGCGCGAAGGCGCCTGGCTCGCGCCATATCTCGCGGCGTTCGGGCCGAAGGAGGTCAAGGCCTGGGCGCGCGACCTGGGGCAGCCGGTCTTCACCGGGACCTCGGGCCGGGTCTTTCCCGAGGCGATGAAGGCTTCGCCGCTCCTGCGCGCCTGGGTGGCGCGCCTCGCCCAGAGCGGGGTCGCGACGCGCCCGCGCTGGCGCTGGATCGGCTGGGCTGGCGGTGTGGCGCGATTCGAGACGCCGGACGGTCCGCGCGATATCCGTTCGCGGGCGACGGTGCTGGCGCTCGGCGGCGCGTCCTGGTCGCGACTCGGCTCCGACGGCGCATGGGCGGTGGTGCTCGCGGGGGAAGGAGTCGCGCTCGCGCCCTTCGCCCCGTCCAATACCGGCTTCAGGATCGCATGGTCCGGGGCGATGGCCCGGCATTTCGGCGCGGCGATCAAACCCGCGCGGCTCTCCGCCGGGGCCCGTGAGTCGCGGGGCGAGATCGTCCTGACGGCCCAGGGGATGGAAGGCGGCGGCATCTACGCGCTCGGCCCGGAACTGCGCGCCGGCGCGCGGGCCGTGCTCGACCTCGCGCCGGATCTGACGGAGGCATCGGTGCTGGCGCGGGTCTCGCGGCCGCGGGGCGGCGACAGCCTGTCGAACCACCTCCGCAAGGTGCTGCGCTTCCCGCCGCAGAAGATCGCGCTCCTGCGGGAATGCGCGCCGGACCGGCTGGCCGAACCCGCGAGCCTCGCGGCGGCGATCAAGGCGCTGGACCTCCCCCTCGAAGGCCCCGGCCCGCTCGACGCGGCGATTTCCACGGCGGGAGGCGTGGCGGCGGCGGCTCTCGACGGCGACCTGATGCTCCGCGCGCGGCCGGGCGTCTTCTGCGCGGGCGAAATGCTCGACTGGGACGCGCCAACCGGCGGCTATCTCCTGACGGCCTGCCTCGCGACCGGACGGCACGCCGGACGGGCGGCGGCTGCCTGGCTCGGACGGAACGCCGGGTGAGGAACCTAGCAGGCGGTCAGAGCCGACGCAGCGCCTCCTCGACCTGATCGCGCGTCAGCCCGACATCACGCAGGAAATCGTCATGGTGGCGCAGCAGTTCGATGTATTCGCGCCGCTTCCGCGCGGCGTCCCGCCGCTGCGAACCGATCATGCGCGCACGACGCTCCAGTTCGCCAAGGAAGCCCCGCAGGCTGAAGCCCCGCCGGGCCCCGCTCGTGAAGTCGAATAGAGTGAACATGAGTTCTGTCCTGAACTTGCGTTGAACCCCGCGCTTCCGAAGAAAACAGGCGTCGTGGGCAGGGTTATTCTCGCAAATCGGCCGTGACGTCCCCGTGACGAGGCTGTGACGTCTGGGAGTGGTGAAGCCCGCGGGGGAGAAAGCGCGCGTCACGCGCGACGGAGCATCGCGATCCGGATGAAGAGCCGCTCGACCAGCGCGGCCGCCGGCACGGGCCGCGAAGAGCGCAGATCGAGCTCGGTATCGACGATCCAGGCCAGCGCGCGTTCGAGCCGTTCGGGCCCCAGCGCGCCCGCCTGACGCGCCATGCGCGCCCGGCGAGGGCCGAAGACCGGCGGACGCGCGCGCGACAACGCCGCTTCCGGACCCTCGGGCGCGACGGCGGCGGCGTGCAGGGCACGAAAATGCCGGGCGGCGGCGATCGTCATGCTGGTCGCATTGGTATGGCCTGCCAGACGCCGGATCTCCTCCGCGAGATCGGTGGCGCGCCCCTCGGCCACGTGGTTCAGCAGCGTGTCGAGATCGGCGTCCTGCGAACGAGGCGCCAGCGCCGCCACTTCCTCCGGCGAGAGCGGCGCCGGATCGCCGCGCTTGTAGAGCGCGAGGCCACGGAGGAATTGCGCGAACTCGCCCGGCTCCAGCCCGCGCGCCAGCGATTCGAGATCGCCGAGCGCCTCCGCCGACACCGCCTCGACGCCCTCCTTCGCCAGATCGGCCGAGATGTCGGCGCGGCCCGGCGGATCGGCGTAGAGCCCGATCGCCACCGCCGCGCGCGATTTCTCGAAGAGCTTCCGCAACCCGCTCGACGCACCAAGCTGTCCCGCGGTCACGAGAATCCGCGCGTCGCCCGGCGCCCAGTCCCCGAGCGCGGCGTCAATGGTCTTCGCGAGCCCGTCCGTCGCATCTTCGACCAGGACCAGCCTGGGGCCGGGGAAGAATCCGATCTCCTTCACCGCGTCGCCGAGAGCGGCCGGATCGCGGCGAAGCTCCCCGCCGCCGATCCGCGTCAGCCGCATCTCCTCAGCGCCCTTCGGACCGATGACGGCCGCGACCAGCGCCGCCCGCCGCATCGCGACCAGTGACGAATCGGCCCCGTAAAGCAGCGCGCCGGCCGCTTTCGGATCGGGCGCTTCGAGATAGCGCGCGGCGTCGCGGCCGGAGAGTTTCATGGCCCGCGCCTCAAGGCGCGCGATCGCCGGCGGTGACCGCGAGTTCCATCACGATCTGATCGGCCATCGCGCGAGCAACGCGAACCTCGGCGTCGCGGCCGGCGACGAGGCTCGCGAAGGCCGAGGAACTGTCGCCCTCCGGCGCGCTGTAGGCGGTCGCGGAAGTCACGGTGCCGGTCAGAACCGGCGCGCCACCCGCGAGCGGCAGGACCTCGTAGCGCGCCACCCCGGAGACATCGTAGCGCGTGGTATAGTCCTGTTGGGTCAGCGCCGAGCCCTCGGTGTCGAGATCGAGCCTGACGCTCAGTCGATAGACCGGCTGATCCGCCGGGCCGAGTCGCTCCAGCAGGCGCTCCCGCATCTCGAACCCGGGCTGGCCATCGGGAGTCTCGAGCACGAACCGGCCGCGCATCGCGGCCGCCGGTGAGCCCTCGCCATAGAGCGGCCGGAAGCCGCAGCCCGCCAGCGCGAGGCCCGCGAGCGCAAGTGATAGCAATCCGCGGCGGTCAGAGCACCACATTCACGATCCGGTCCGGGACGACGATGAGCTTCTTCGGCGTGGCACCGTTCAACGCGCGCTGGACGGCGGAATCGGCGAGCACGATCGCCTCGATCGTCGCCTTGTCGGTCCCGCTCGGCACCACGATCTCCGCCCGGCGCTTGCCATTGACCTGCACCGGCAGCGTCACGGAGGCCTCGACGAGCAGCGCCGGATCGGCTTCGGGCCAGGGCGCGCGGGCGATAAGACCCTCGCCGCCCAGCATCGCCCAGATTTCCTCCGCGAGATGCGGCGTCATCGGCCGTTGCAGGAGCGCGAGCGCCCGCGCCCCTTCGCGCCTCGCCTCGGCCAGCCCGGGCGCGTCGCCGGACGCCTTGGCGAGCACGCTGGTCAGCTCATAGAGTTTCGCGATCGCCTTGTTGAAGGCGAAGCCCTCGATTCCCTCGGTCACGTCGCGAATCGCCCGGTGGACGGCGGAGCGGAGCGCGCGCGATGCGTCACTCTCTCCCTCGACCCCGTCCGGCGCGGCGGCGATATCCGCGGCCACCCGGTAGACGCGGCCGAGGTGGCGCGAAGCGGCCTCGGCCCCGGCGGCGGTCCATTCCACATCCCGCTCCGGCGGGCTGTCGGAGAGCACGAACCAGCGCGCGGTATCGGCGCCGTATTGCGCGATGATCGCCTCGGGATCGACCGTGTTCTTCTTCGACTTCGACATCTTGATCGAAGGACCGACGGTGACCGGCGTGCCATCGGCGAGCCGCGCCCCGGCCTCGTCGCGGATCACCTCCGCGGGCTCGCGCCAGACCGCCCTGCCGTCCTCGCCCTTCGTCGCATAGGTCTCATGCGTGACCATGCCCTGCGTGAAGAGCGCGTCGAACGGCTCCGCCGCCCGCGCCGGCAGGTGACCGGTCTCGCGCATCGCACGTGCGAAGAAGCGCGAATAGAGCAGATGCAGAATCGCATGCTCGACGCCGCCGATATACTGGTCGACGTTCATCCAGTAGTCGGCATCCGCCATCACCGTCGGCGTCGCCGCGTGCGGCGCGGTGAAACGCGCGTAATACCAGGAGGAATCGACGAAAGTGTCCATCGTATCGGTCTCGCGCCGCGCCGGAGCGCCGCAGGCGGGACAGGTGGTGGCCTTCCAGGTCGGATGGTGTTCGAGCGGATTGCCCGGCTTCTCGAAGGTCACGTCCTCGGGCAGCCCGACCGGCAGGTTCGCCTTCCGCTCCGGCACCACACCGCAGCTTTCGCAGTGCACCATCGGGATCGGACAGCCCCAGTAGCGCTGGCGGCTGATGCCCCAGTCGCGCAGTCGGAACTTGGTCTCGCCCCGCCCATGGCCCTCGGCCTCGATTCGCGCGATCACCGCCGCCTTGGCGTCTTCCACCTCCATCCCGTCGAGGAAGCCGGAATTCACGAGCCGCCCGGGCCCGGTATAGGCCTCGTCACCCACCTCGAAACCGGCGCCTTCCGGGCTGACGACCACCGGTACGGGCAGGCCGTACTTGCGCGCGAAATCAAGGTCGCGCTGATCATGCGCCGGGCAGCCGAAGATCGCGCCGGTGCCGTAGTCCATCAGGATGAAGTTCGCGATATAGACCGGCAGTTTCCATGCCGGATCAAAGGGATGCGTCACCGTGATCCCGGTGTCGAATCCCTTCTTCTCTGCGGTCTCGAGCTCCTCCTCCGAGGTGCCCATGCGGCGGCATTCGGCGACGAAGGCCGCGACCGCCGGATCGCTCTCCAGCGCCCGCGCCAGCGGATGATCGGGCGAGATCGCGGCGAAGCTCGCGCCGTAGAGCGTGTCGGGCCGGGTGGTGTAGACCTCCAGTTCCTCGAACCCCTGGGGCGCGCCCGTCGTCGCGAAACGGAACTGCAACCCCCGGCTCTTGCCGATCCAGTTGCGCTGCATGATCCGGACCTTCTCGGGCCAGCCGGTCAGCCCGTCGATCGCCTCGAGAAGCTCCTCGGAATAGTCCGAGATCCGGAAGAACCACTGCGTGAGCTCGCGCCGCTCGACCGGGGCGCCGGAGCGCCAGCCCTTGCCGTCGATCACCTGCTCGTTGGCGAGCACGGTCATGTCGACCGGGTCCCAGTTCACCACCGCCGACTTGCGCGTGACGAGACCCTTCTCGAACATGTCGATGAAGAGCGCCTGCTGCTGGCCGTAGTAGTCGGGATCGCAGGTGGCGAATTCGCGCGTCCAGTCGATCGAGAGGCCGAGCGGTTTCAGCTGCGCCCGCATCGCATCGATGTTCTGATAGGTCCAGGTGCCCGGATGGACACGTTTCTCCATCGCCGCGTTCTCCGCCGGCATCCCGAAGGCGTCCCAGCCCATCGGGTGCAAGACGTTGAAGCCCTTGGCGGATTTGTAGCGCGCGACGACATCGCCCATCGTGTAGTTGCGGACATGCCCCATGTGGATGCGCCCCGAGGGGTAAGGGAACATCTCGAGAACGTAGTACTTTCGGCGATCGGGATCGGGGGTCGCGCGGAACACCTCCGCCTCCGCCCAGGCGCCCTGCCATTTCGACTCGATCTCGCTCGCGACGTAACGCGACATGGGCTCAGTTCCGTTCTGCTTGACCACCCGTGAGTGGCGTCCTCGGAGGTGGTGTCCTCGGGGGCGGTGTCACTGCGACCCGGCGATGCGGATCTGACGCGCGCGGGTCAGGATCGCATCTTCGAGCCGGCGATTGTCCGCCTCGGTGACCGGAACGGCCCGGCCGCCCGACTGCCGGAAGGCGGCGACCTTGAGCGAGCGCGCGTCGAGCGCCGGAGAGGTCACGTAGACCGTCGCCTTGAACGGCGTCGGATCGCCGGCGATCCGGCCCCAGTCGGTGATGATGATGCCCGAGAACGGATCTACGCTTTCGAGCGGCAGGAACGACAGGATGTCGAGCGACGCCTGCCAGATCTCGCCGCTGACCGCGGTGCCGGCCCTCGGGCGCGAACTGTCGCGGAAGAGGTCGAAGATCGACTCGTCGGAGATGTCGTATTCCGCGTTGCGGGTCTGTTCGGCGCGGCGGCCCTGCTCGGCCGGATCACCACAGGCCGCGAGGGCGCCGCAGGCGGCGATGACGAAGCAGAGTGAGCGCATTCGGACCACGGGGCCTTCCGGGCTGAGGATTTGTCAGGGGGGGTATGTAAAGGCTCGCCCCGCCGCCGGCAAGCAATAACCCGGGCACCCCTAGGGGCCGGCCGGCGACGGCCATCCCCAGGTCCATCGGCGGGGCGCCGAAGGCGGAGCCGCCGGATGGAACCGGCGACGTTTCCGGGGCGCCGATTCACTGTGGCAAGAGTGCATCAACCCGGCGGCCTTTCATGAGTGCTTTCTGTACTTTGCTTGACCCGCGAGCGCCGTTTGCGCCAAACAGTTCTCACTTGATCCGGACACCCCGGGTTTGAGATGGGTTTCGATCTTAAGGACATGAGGAAACAATGAAAAAGGTTCTCTTCGCCTCGTCCGCTCTCGCCGCTCTGGCGATCGGTGGCGCGGCGTCCGCTCAGGGCATCTCCCTGTTCGGTAGCGCCCGCCTGGGTCTCGGCTACGGCATCAACAACGACGGCTCGGTCAACCTCGACGACAACGGCGAAGCCAGCGACGACCTGCGCGCCGTTTCTCGTGTCCGCTTCGGCGTGAACATGACGGGTGAGACCAACTCGGGCATCACCTTCGGCGCCACCATCCGCGCCGACAACGCGGTCGGCGGCAACGGCGACCAGAACGGTGGCGAGGGCGACGGCCAGAACGAAGGTGAAGTCTACGTCTCGGGCAGCTTCGGCACCCTGACCTACGGCGACACCAACGGCGCCGACGAGCAGTGGGTCGGCGACCTGATCGGCGACTACTCGCTGACCGGCCTGGCTGACCTCGACGAGACCATCTTCCTTTCGAACGGTGGTTCCTTCGGCAACGACACCGGCAACAACTTCTTCGCCGATCCGAATGCCCGTCCGACCGTCCGCTACGACTTCGAGATCGCGGGCTTCGGTGTGTCGGCCTCGGCCAATCGTGACCTCGACTCCTACGCGGTCGGCGCCGGCTATGCCGGCAACTTCGGCGGCGGCACCTTCCGGGTCGCTGGCGGCTACTATGACTACGAAGAGTTCGACACGACCGATCTCGGGATCATCCAGGGTGGCGATCAGGTCTCGGCGGTCATCGAAGGCACCTTCGGCGACTATGGCGCCAACGTGATCTGGACCGACGCGAACTCCGACGGCGACTCCGGGTTCTCGACCCTCGGCGCGGGCGTTTCGGCCGGCTTCGGCGACTTCGCGCTCGGCGCCTGGTACCGCACGATCCTCGAAGCCGACGGCGGTCTCTCCGGTGTCGACGGCGACGACGCCTACGCCCTCACCGGTCAGTACGACCTCGGCGGTGGTGCGACGGTCAACGGTGGTGTCCAGCGCAACTTCGACTTCCAGTCCGCGGACGACGACGGACCGATCACCGCCGACTTCGGTATCTCGATGGCGTTCTGATCTTCCACGGGACAGTGAGCAATGGAAAGGCGGGCAAAATGCCCGCCTTTTCTCTTTCCGGGACGGCGGGCAGGCAGATCGGAACGTGCACGCCGGCCTTTAACTCGTTGCCTGGCCGCGATATTCTCTCAGCTCGGATATCGCTTCGGAGGCCTGCCATGTCACTCCCGCGGATTCGGGACCGGATCGCACGCGCCGCCGAGCGCGCCGGACGGGCTCCGGAAGCCATCACGCTGATCGCCGTCTCCAAGACGCAGCCGCTCGACCGTGTCATCGACGTGCTTGACCAGGGCCACCGGGCCTTCGGCGAGAACCGGGTGCAGGAGGCGCGGAGCAAATGGCCCGCGCTCCGCGAGAAATACGGTCCCGTGGAGCTGCATCTCCTCGGCCCTTTGCAGAGCAACAAGATCGGCAAGGCGCTCGAACTCTTCGACGCGATCCACAGCCTCGATCGCGAGAAACTCGCCTCGCGCATCGCCACCGCGGCGCAGGAGGTGGGGCGTTGTCCGAAGCTCTTCGTTCAGGTGAACACGGGCCGCGAGGCACAGAAGGCGGGCGTCGATCCCGGAGAGATCGACGGATTTCTCAAGGCGTGCCGATCCGTCTACGACCTCCCTGTCGCCGGCCTCATGGTGATCCCGCCCGCCGACGCCGATCCCGCGCCGCATTTCGCGATGCTGCGGGAGATGGCGGAGCGGAACGGGATCGAGGGGCTCTCGATGGGAATGAGCGACGATTTCGAGACCGCGATCGCCGAGGGCGCCACACATCTGCGCGTCGGCTCGGCGATCTTTGGAGCGCGTCAGGCTTCCGGCTGATCCGTCGCCCCGCCCCGGCCGAGAAAATCGCGCAGCCGGCCCGCGAGCGCGTCGATCCGTCGCGGCGTGGTCTCGCATTCCCAGGCTATGAGGACACGCCAGCCCAGAGCCTCCAGCGCCGCCCGCGCGGCCGCGTCGCGCGCGACGTTCGCTTCCAGTTTCGGAACCCAGAACTCGGGCCGCGTTTTCGGCAGCCGGCTTCGCCAGCAGTCCGGGTCCGGATGGCGATGCCAGAAGCAGCCATGCACGAAGACCACGGCACGCCGGCCGGGGAACACCAGATCCGGCGAGCCCGGAAGATCGCGCCGGTGCAGACGGAAGCGAAAGCCGAGCCGATGCGCGAGGCGGCGGACGCGAAGCTCGGGCCGGGTGTTCTTGCCCTTCACCAGCGCCATCTGTGCCGAACGCGCCGGATCGACCTTCCGTGGCGGATCAGGCGCCGCGCTCACCCCGTCCGCCGAAGCGCCTCCACCTGCGCGCGGTATTCCCGCTTCTCGCGATAGAGGATCACCCGGCTCGGCAGGACCGTCACCTGCCACCCCCCCGGCAGCGCGGCGAGGATCAGGTTGAAGAGCGCGCGCGTCGAGACCGGTCCCTCCGGGACCGTGATCGTCCGGAACATCATGTCGCGATGCCCGCCGCGCCATGCCCCCCTGCCCGTGCCATCCGACTCGTAGCGCAGGAGATAGGGCAGTCCGGACTTGAGCGCCATCACCGCTTCCAGCACGTCATGGGTGCCGGGCGGCAGGATCGCCACCTCCCGGTCGATGTCGATCGGAAATTCGCTGTCGAAGAGCGCCGGCTTCTGATCTTCCCGGTTGCGGCCGGGATCGTTGGAGCCGAAGCCGGAGAAGTTCCACGCCGGCCGCTGGCCTTCGAGCCGGGTGAATTCCTCGATCAGCATGGTTTCGAGGTCGAAGGTCGAGAAGACGAAGATCCGCGCCGCCTTGAAGGTGATCCTCGCCGGATCTAGACCGCGCCGGTGGCGCACGCTCCGGGCATGGCGCGTCAGCCGCTCGCGAAATCCGGCCTGGGCGTCGGTCTTGCCGACATAGACGAGCGTCTCGTCGAGATAGAGCAGATAGGCGCCCTGCGCGCCCTCCGGTATCCGCTGCACCGCGTCCGGACTCAGCGGTTCGGCCGGAAGCGCCGCGAAGAAGGCCGGCAGCTGGTCGCGCATCACCTTGGGAATATCGAGCTCGAATTCTCCGTATCCGACGGTCGCGCCCCGGCGATGGGTTGCGACCTCGGGTTCCGCCCGAGCGGTGCGAGGCTCGCCCGCCGACTCGGGCGCGAAATCGGCGCCCGGGAACCCGGGTCCGCCGGCGCTCCGGTCCCGCGACGCCATCACGCGGCGCGGCGCCGGCCCGCTCCCGGCGCTGTCCGGTCCAGCGCGGCGCCGAGCGCGCGGGCGGCCGACTCGGCCAACTGCGTCGGCACGGCGTTGCCAAGCTGGCGCATGTTCTCGGACCAGGAGCCGATGAATTCGTAGTCATCAGGCAGCCCCTGCAGACGCGCCGCCTCCCGGACCGTGAGGTAGCGCACCGAACCATCGGTGAGGGCCAGCATGTTCTCACCCCCCGGCACGCCATGCACGCCAGCCTTCAGCGCCTTCGCCGGCTGGTCGAGCGGACTGCCGGTATGGCCGGGGTAGGCGCGCGCACCGGGCTGAAGCACATGGTTCGCGGCCGTGCCCGTCCCCGGCGCGCCGAGACCCTCGAGCGCGTCGCGCACCGTGCGCCAGGGCAGGCCTTCGGGCGCCGTGCCGGCCTCCGCGAGCCGGCGGGCCAGCGCGGCATCCTGTTTCGCGATGGCGGAGGGCCGCGCGAGGCCATGCCGGTTCCAGTAATCGCCGGTCACCCATTGATCCCAGACCAACCGCGCGCGCGAATGGCTTGGCACGAGATCCGGCGGCGCGAGGCCGAGATCGGCGCGGATGCCGATCAGGATCACCCGGTGCCGCTTCTGCGCCGCGCCGAAATCGGCGGCGTTGACCGACTGCACGCTGACCCGGTATTCCGCCGCCCCCCTGAGCCGCGCGCGATGGGCGAGGCGCGACTCGCCGTCACGGAGCGCAATCGACGGATGGCTCAGCGCCTTACGAATCCAGTCGAGATATTCGGCGAAGGCGGGCCGGGTCAGGCCGCGGACATTCTCGAACAGGAAGGCACGGGGGCGGGTCTCGCGCACCGCGCGGACCGCCTCGGGCCACATGTCCCGCCGGTCGTCCTGCCCTCGGTGCTTGCCGCCGATCGAGAACGGCTGGCAGGGCGGGCCGCCCGCCACCAAATCAAGCCCATGATCGGGACACGACTGATCGGGACACGACTGACCGAACCCGGCACGACCGGAACCCGCGTGCGCGGTCCAGTCAACGCTTCGCACATCATCCTGATGGAGCGGCCAGTCACGGATGTGGTCAAGCCCGCGGTCACGGTTGTGACGCACGTTCTCGACCGAATGGCGATCCCATTCGACCATCCGCGCGGCCCGAAACCCCGCGCGGGAAAGTCCCAACGCCAGGCCGCCGCAGCCTGTGAACAACTCGACGCTCGACTTCACCGCGACGCCCTTCCTGCCCTGCCGCCAATCTGCCGCGTCCGGGCCCGCCGAACAATGCGAAAATTGTCATCGGCGCAGTTGTACTCGATATGTTCTCATCCGCCAAGCACCGAGACGGTCCCGGTTAACGGGCCGCGCGGAAACCCCTCACGATCACGCGCGACGCCGGCGTCCAACGGGAGAGCACCCAGATGAGATCCGCCGCCCGGAACGCGACACAGCCCGCCGTAGGCCGGCGCGGCGCACGCCAGACATGCAGGAAGATCGCGCTGCCTTGTCCCGGGGCGATCGGATGCCGGTTCCAGTCCAGCACACCCACGACATCGTACATCGGATCAGCCCGCCGCAACCGCTCGTGGCTGAACCCACGCGGCAGCGAAACGTCCGTGTTGTACGCCGGATCGGCCGGATCGTCGGACCATCCGTCCATCGGACCGATCGCCCGCGCCCGCCGGAAGACATGCGCCGCGGCGCGGCCGGCCGCCCGGTCCGGGCGATAGAGCACCGCCTCGAGCGCATGAACCCCGACCGGCGTCACACCATCCCCTTCGCCCCGCTTCGCGCCGAGACCACCGCGCCCGATGGCGCAGGGCAGGCGCCGTCCGGCGAACCACGCGCCCCAGGGCCCGACGACGAGATGCGGCGTCACAGCAGATGGCCGCTCTTCGCCGCCTTCACCCGCAGATATTCCGCGTTGAACCGGGTCAGCCCGACCCGGAGCGGGACCCGCTCGCTGACTTCGAGCCCGCAGTCCGAGAGCATCGCCACCTTGCGCGGGTTATTGGTCATCAATCGCACCTGCGAGAAGCCCATCGCCTTCAGGATGTTCGCGCCAAGCCGGAAGTCGCGCTCGTCATCCTCGAAGCCGAGCCGGTGATTGGCATCGACGGTGTCGAATCCCTGATCCTGCAGCGCATAGGCCCGCATCTTGTTGGCGAGCCCGATCCCCCGCCCCTCCTGGTTGAGATAGAGCAGGACGCCCGCGCCCTCGGCCCCGATCTGCGCCAGCGCCGCGCGAAGCTGCGGCCCGCAATCGCATTTCAGGCTCCCGATCACATCCCCGGTGAAACAGGCGGAATGGAGTCGGCAGAGCACCGGTGCCGAGCGGTCCGGCGCGCCGATTTCGACGGCGTAGTGCTCCTCCCCGCCATCGCCGGGGCGGAACACGTGCACCCGCCCGGCCTCGGAAACTTCCAGCGGCACGCGGGCGGCGGCGACATCCTCGAAGGGGCCGGGGTCTTCATGCACGAGAGAGATGTCGAGCGCGCTGATCCCATCGGCCAGAAGACCTGCCACCTCTCCGGGCGAAACCTCGGCGACGAGCGCGGCGGGCAGGAGCCGCGCCTGCTTGCAGAGCCGGATCGCCGTTCGATGGAACTCCGCCGAACCCTCACGCCGCGTCGCATAGGGCCCCTTCATCGGGTAGCGCAGATCCGCGGAAGGGTCGGCGGTCGCCCGGACCCAGGCGAGATCAGCGTCGCCCGGCAGTACCACCCGCGCCACATCGCCATCGTAGGCGCGGGCCTTCAGGGTCTCCGCGCGCCAGTCCGAGATCGCGAGATCGACGCGGGCACCGCGAGCTTGGGCGCGCGCGCGAAGCGCCTCGAACCGCTCTGCGCCCGCGGTCTCCGCGGCCAGGGCGAGCGCGGCCGCCTCCCCATCCCGCAGCAGCACCGGAACGCCCATCCGCAGATCCCCCCTGAGACGGGCGAGCTGTTCGACGGGACCTGGGCCTAGGCTCATTCTCTGGCTCCTCCGGCGGGCCGATCGCGGGACCCCTCACTTAGTTCCGTCCGGCGTGAAGTGAAACAAAGTCGCGTCAGGAAACACGGTCGCGTGAGACCGACCCGGGAAATATTGCGCGAGCCACGCCGCCAAAACAACTGACGCCATCAGACACGCCCTTCGGGCACATAAGGAGCGCGAGAATGAGCACTCTGAAGAAGATCCTCATGGTGGACGACGACGCCGATCTGCGCGAGGCGCTGGCCGACCAGCTGGTGATGACCGAGGAATTCGATGTCTTCGAGGCCGGCACCGGCGCCGAGGGTCTCTCGAAGGCGGGCGAGCAGCATTACGACCTCGTCATCCTCGACGTGGGCCTGCCGGACATGGACGGGCGCGAGCTCTGCCGGCTGATGCGCAAGCACGACGTGAAATGCCCGATCATCATGCTGACCGGCCATACCTCCGACAGCGACACGGTGCTCGGCCTCGACGCGGGCGCCAATGATTACATCGCGAAACCGTTCAAGCTCCCGGTCCTGCTCGCCCGGATTCGCGCCCAGCTGCGCCAGCACGAGCAGTCGGAAGACGCGATCTTCGGCGTCGGCCCCTATACGTTCAAGCCCGCCGCCAAGATGCTGCTCGACGCCAAGGAGAAGAAGATCCGCCTGACCGAGAAGGAAACCAACATCCTGAAGTATCTCTACCGCGCGAGCGACGCGGTGGTGCCGCGCGACGAGCTCCTGCACGAGGTCTGGGGCTACAACGCGGGCGTGACGACGCATACGCTGGAGACGCATATCTACCGCCTCCGCCAGAAGATCGAGCCCGATCCGACCAATGCGCGGATCCTCGTGACCGAACCGGGCGGCTACCGTCTCGTTCCCTGACGCCCCCTTCAAGGGGTTGCGGCCAGCGCGCGGGCGGCTAGAAACTCCGGGCGAATCCCGTCCGGAGTTCTCATGACCGCGATCCCATGCCGCTGAAGGTCTGCACCTGGAACATCAACTCGGTGCGCCTGCGCGAGGGGCTTGTGCTGCGCCTCCTGCGCGAGGAGGCGCCCGACATCCTCTGCCTGCAGGAAATCAAGTCGCCGGTCGAGAAGGTCCCGCTCGAAGGCTTCCACGAACTCGGCTACCGCCATGTCGCGATGCGCGGCCAGAAAGGCTACAACGGCGTCGCGATCATCTCGCGCGTACCAATCGAGGACGCGGGCCAGCGCGATTTCTGCGCCATGGGCGACGCCCGCCACGTCGCGGCGCGGCTCGCAGGCGGCGCGATCATCCACAACCTCTACATCCCGGCGGGCGGCGACATTCCCGACCCGAAGGTGAATCCGAAGTTCCATCACAAGCTGAGCTTCCTCGAGGAACTCCGATCCTGGTTCGCCGCCGATCGCCCGCGCAAGGCGATCCTCGTCGGCGACCTCAACATCGCCCCGCGCGAGGACGACGTCTGGAACCACAAGGCGCTCCTGAAGATCGTCTCGCACACGCCGGTCGAAACCGAGGCGATGGAGGCGATGCGCGCCGCCGGCAACTGGGTCGACGTGACCCGCGCCCATATCCCCGACGGCAGGCTCTATTCCTGGTGGTCCTACCGCTCGCCGAACTGGGAGGCGGCCGACAAGGGCCGGCGGCTCGACCATATCTGGGCGACGCCCGACCTCGCCGGGAGTTCGGGCGGCAGCCGGGTCCTGAAATCCGCCCGCGGCTGGCAGCAGCCGAGCGACCACGTTCCCGTCTTCGCTGAATTCGAGGTCTGAGATGATCGACGCGACGCTCGACGGCCGGATCGGCCGGCTCACGCTGAACCGGCCCGAGGCGCATAACGCGCTCGACACGGCGGGACTCCAGGCGCTCCAGGACAGGCTGGAAGCCTGGGAGAAGGACGAGACCATCCGGGCCGTGGTACTGACCGGAACCGGCAAGAGCTTCTGCTCGGGCGTCTCGCTCGGCGATGTCGCCGGGCTCGACTTCGCGGCCGACAATCCGCTGACGCGGCTCTGCGACAGACTCGAAGCGTTTCCAGCTCCAACGATCGCGGCGCTGAACGGCGGCGTCTACGGCGGCGGTGTCGAGCTCGCGCTCGCCTGCGACTTCCGGATCGGCGTGACCGGCATGCGCGCCTTCGCCCCGCCGGCGCGGCTCGGCATCCACTACGAACCGGCGGGCATCAACCGCGCGATCCAGCGCCTCGGCGCCCAGATGGCCCGGCGGATATTCCTGCTCGCTGAGAGCTTCGAGGCCCCGGCGCTGCTCACCGGAGGGTTCCTCGACCACCTTGTCGAGCCGAAGGATCTCGCAGGCAAGACCACCGAACTCACCGATACGCTCGACCGGCTCGCCCCGCTCGCCGTCCGCGGCATGAAGCGGACGATCCTCGAACTGACGCGCGGCGCGCTCGATACCGAGGCGGCGCGCGCGCGCATCGCCGCCTGCTTCGCCTCCGCCGATCACGCCGAGGGCCTCGCCGCGCAGAAGGAGCGCCGCGCCCCGTCCTTCACCGGCCGCTGAAAAAGCCCGAACCGACACCCCTGTTCCGGCCACCGGGCGCGTCGACCGCCCGGGTCGTCTTCCGGCTTTCATTCAGGCTTGAAACCCTGTCGAGCAGACCGACCCGGCCAACAGGCCGGTGCGAGGGGCCCCGCCGAAAGGCGGGGAGAAACCGGTTCGCGGCCAAAGGGCCGCTCCGCCAGGCCCGCCGGAACGGCGGGCGCCTCGTCTCCTCACCCCCGCTCAGTCGGGCGCCAGCATGTAGCCCGAACCCCGCACGGTCTGCAGATAGCGCGGCGCCTTGGGATCGAGCTCGATCTTGCGCCTGAGCCGCGTGATCTGCACGTCGACCGCCCGTTCCTGCGCCTCGGCGATGCCGCCGCCGAGATCCTCGACCAGTTCCTGCCGACTCACCGGCTCATGCGCGCGCGCCGCGAAGATGCGCATCAGCATGGCCTCGGTCGCGGTCAGCCGGATCGGCTCCCGCCCGCGCCAGAGCTCGCCCCGCGTCAGGTCGTAGCGCACCTCGCCGAGCTGCAGCGTCTTCGGCGGCTCGGCCTTGGCCGGCGGCTTCGGCACGCGGCGCAGGATGGCATGGATGCGCAGGAGAAGCTCGCGCGGCTCGAACGGCTTCGGCAGATAATCGTCCGCCCCCGCCTCGAGCCCCTTGATCCGGTCATCCGCGTCGCCCCGCGCCGTGAGCAACAGGATCGGCGTCTGGAGCGTCTCGCGCAGGCTCGCGGTCAATTGGACCCCATCCTCCCCGGGCATCATCACGTCGCAGATGATGATGTCGAAATCGAGCCCTTCGAGAAGATTGCGCGCATGCGCCGCGTCGCGCGCCGGCGTCACCCAGAATCCTTCCCGGTTGAGAAACTTGCGCAGAAGCTCGCGAATCCGGGCGTCGTCGTCGACGACGAGGACATGCGCCTGCCGGCCCGGTTTCTCGCCAGCCCTATCGGAAGCCTTCTCACCCTCGCCGCCGGTCTCGCCACTCATGGGCGGGCCGCCTCGAGCGAGCGCAGCACCTGTTCGCGCAATTCCGGATCGATCATCTGCTCCAGCACCTGTCGGAATCCATGCACGGCCTCGGGTCCCGCGTTCGAGAAGGCGACGCGCATCCGCCGCCGTTGCGCCGCCGAAAGCTCCTGTTCGAGCGCCCGGCCCGCCTCCGTCAGAAAGAGGTTGCGCTGCCGCCGGTCCTCGCGGCCGATGCGGCTCGCCACCAGCCGGTCCTCGACGAGTTGGCGCAGCACGCGGTTCAGACTTTGTTTCGTCACCCGCAGGATGTCCAGCAGCTCGTTCACGGTGAGCCCCGGACGGCGGTTGATGAAGTGGATCGCGCGATGGTGAGCGCGGCCGTATCCGCGCTCCTCCAGGATGCGGTCGGGGTCCGCCGTGAACCCGCGATATGCGAAGAACATCAGTTCGATACCCTGGCGAAGCTGCTCGTCCGTCAGGAACAGCAGCTGCTCGCCCCGGGTGGTTGTCGCGGAATGCCTGCCTTGCGCCATCTCTTGCCTCGCGGCCCGCTTCGGGCCACCCTTGTCGGGCCGCAGTTTATGTCAGGCATGTTGACATTCCAAGGGCCGAATGATACCGCGGGGCCCGAGCCGGGAAAGAAACTGTCGCGCGCGACGGCGGCCAGGAAACAAAACGAACCAACAAACCGAAAAGCTTAGGAGCGTATCATGGCTGGGGCGTATGACGACCGCGAGGGTGTCATCTGGATGGACGGCGCCTTCGTACCGTGGAGCGAGGCCAAGGTGCATGTCCTGACCCACGCGCTGCATTACGCGAGCGCCGTCTTCGAAGGCGAGCGCGCCTATGGTGGCAAGATCTTCAAGAGCCGCGAACACAGCGAGCGACTCCTGACGTCCTGCGATCTGCTCGACATGCCGCATCCCTATTCCGTGGACGAGATCGAGGCGGCGAAGGCGGCGACGCTGGAGAAGATGGGGATGACCGACGCCTATGTCCGCGCGCTCGCCTGGCGCGGCTCGGGCGAGGACATGGGGGTCGCCGCGAAGCGGAACCCGGTGCATCTCGCCATCGCCACCTGGGAATGGGGCGCCTATTACGGCGACGCCAAGATGAAGGGCGCGAAGCTCGACATCTCGAAGTGGAAGCGGCCGAGCCCCGAGACCATCCCCTCCGCCGCCAAGGCGGCCGGGCTCTACATGATCTGCACCATGTCGAAGCACGCGGCCGAGGCCAAGGGCTGCTCGGACGCGCTGATGATGGACTACCGCGGCTATGTCGCCGAGGCGACGGGCGCCAACGTGTTCTTCGTCAAGGACGGCGAGGTGCACACGCCCGAGGCCGACTGCTTCCTCAACGGCATCACCCGGCAGACCGTCATCGGGATGCTGCGCGACAAGGGCGTGCGGGTGAACGAACGCCACATCGAGCCGGGCGAGATGGCGGACTTCCAGCAGTGCTGGCTCACCGGCACCGCCGCCGAGGTGACCCCGGTCGGCCAGATCGGCGACTACAATTTCGAGGTCGGCGAGCTCACCCGGGAGATCGCCGGCGACTACGAGAAGCTGGTTCGGGGCCTCGTCCCGGCCTGATCAACTGGGGCCTGATCAAGCGGGGCCTGATCAAACGGGCCCGATCGACACGCCAGTCAACACGGCCCGGTGACTCCGGGTCCGGTGAGTTCGGGCCTGAATGTCTGGCCTGAATCTCCGGGCTCGACAATCTCCGAGCGTCCCGGGACAGGTCCCGGCCGAACACGGCGCCGATGCGCCGTGTTCTTTTTTTGTTCCCATCACTTCCCTCTGGCTACGATCAGGCTATGATCGCCATGCGAGGGGTCGTCCGCTCCGAGACGGCCGGCAGACGAGGGAGACCGGGCTTCATGGCAGATATCCGGACGCCACCTTTCCTGGAATTCGATCGGCCGCGCCCGACCGGAAACGTGCTCGTCACGCTCAAGGAACTCAGTTCCGACGACCAGTTGCGCGTGCTCGAGCGCGGTGCGCACCGCGCGGGGCTCGCCGGCGTCACGGCGCGGATCGTGGACAGCGCGGAGGTCGGCACGGTCGATCTGCGCCATATCGAGGAGCCGGTGCTGCTGCGCGACTACGGGATCGGCCTGATGCCCCGCGCCCAGCGCTCCGAATACAGCGCGGGCCAGCTCGCGAATCTCCTGCGCGAGGAGGAAAACGTCGTCACCGCGCGACCGGAGTTCTACATGTTCCCGATCGAGGCTCCGGTGAGCGACACGCCGGAACGCACATGGGGGATCGCCGCGACTGGCGCCGAGGAAAGCCGCTTCACCGGAAAGGGCATCCGGATCGCGATCCTCGACACCGGGATCGACCTCGGTCATCCCGATTTCCAGGGCCGCGACATCACGACGCGCAGCTTCATCGCCGGCGAGAGCGTCGAGGACGCGCAGGGCCACGGCACCCATTGCGCCGGCACGGCGGCGGGCCCCCGGGCACAGGGCGACCGCCCGCGGTACGGTGTCGCACCCGACGCGGAGCTTCACGTCGGCAAGGTACTCTCGAACGCGGGCTCGGGCACGGAGATCGACATTCTCGCCGGGATGGCCTGGGCGGTGGAGGCAGGCTGCGAGGTCATCTCCATGTCGCTCGGCCGCTCCGTGCGCGTCGGCGAGGAACCTACGATCGAATACGAGCGCATCGCACGCCGCGCGCTCGACGCCGGTTCGCTGATCGTCGCCGCGGCCGGCAATGATTCGAGCCGTGAATTCGGCATGATCGCGCCGGTCGGCGAGCCCGCGAACGCGCCATCGATCCTCGCAGTCGCCGCGGTCGACGCGCTGGGCGCGGTCGCGCGGTTCTCCTGCGGCGGCATCAATCCGGGCGGCGGCGAGGTCGATCTCGCGGCGCCGGGCGTCGATGTGCTCTCCTCGGTGCCGCGGCCCCGGCTCTACCGGGCGCTTTCGGGCACCAGCATGGCCTGCCCGCATGTCGCGGGCCTCGCGGCGCTCTGGGCGGAATCGGACCCGGCGCTCCGGGGCCGCGCGCTCTGGAAGGCGCTGGTCGACCATGCGCGAAGCCTCGACGCGCCGGTCCGGGATGTCGGCGCGGGTTTCGCCTGGGCGCCCGGAACACGCGCCGCCGCGGGGGTCTGAACGAAGACGCGGCCGCGATCTTTTGCTTGTATAAAGGCGCGTCCGGCATAAATCTTGGCTCGGGACCGGTATCGCGCCGGTCCGGGGAGCATGGGCATGCCGAACATATCCCTTTCCATAACGGTGGATGACGCGCATCTGACGAAGACCGAAGCGATCGCGCATGAGATCCGGGCCTGCGGGCTCGAGGTGCAGCGCATCGTTCCCGAAGCCGGGGCGATCCAGGCCACGGGGCAGGAGAGCGACCTCGAAGTGGTCCGCCGGATCACCGGCGTCGTCCGCGTCAGGGCCGAGCGCACCTACCGCCTGCCGCCGATGAGCGGTTCGATCCCGCAGTAGCGCGGGAGGTTGTACGTGGCCCAGGATGACTCCCCCGGCGGAACACCGGGCGGTTTTCCACGCAAGATCATCATCGACACAGATCCGGGCCAGGATGACGCGGTGGCGCTCCTGCTCGCGCTCGCGAGCCCGGAACTCGACGTTCTCGGTATCACCGCCGTCGCGGGCAACGTCCCGCTCCCTCTGACCGAGAAGAACGCCCGCAAGATCCGGGCGCTCGCGGGCCGCGCCGAGGTTCCCGTATACGCGGGCGCCGACCGCCCGCTGCGCCGTGCGCTGGTGACGGCGGAGGCGGTGCACGGTCGCACGGGGCTCGACGGACCCGATCTTCCCGAACCCGCGGACCCGCTCGGGCAGGAGCACGCCGTCGATTTCATCGTCGGGACCCTGCGCGACCAGCCCGCGGGCGCCGTGACGCTCTGCACCCTCGGCCCGCTCACCAATATCGCCCTCGCCTTCGAACAGGCGCCCGAACTCGTGAGCCGTATCCGCGAGATCGTCGCCATGGGCGGCGGCGCCTTCGAGGGCGGAAACACGACGCCGGTCGCCGAATTCAACATCCTGGTCGATCCGGAAGCCGCGCAGGCGGTGCTCGCCGCCGCCCACGACGCCGGCGTGCCGGTCACCATGCTGCCGCTCGACGTGACGCATCAGGCGCGGACGCGGGGCGATCGAATCGCCAGGCTCCGCGACATCGGGACGCCGGTCAGCGCGGCGGTCGTGGCCATGCTCGAATTCGCCGAGCGTTTCGACGAGGCGAAGTACGGCACCGACGGCGGCCCGCTCCACGACCCCTGCGTCATCGCCTGGCTGATCGCGCCCGAGATCTTCGACGGCCGCGTCGTCAACGTCGAGATCGAGACCGGGTCCGAGCTCACCCTCGGCCAGACCGTGGTCGACTGGTGGGGCGTCACGTCGCGCCCGCGCAACGTCCGGTTCATCCGCTCGATCGACGCCGACGCCTTCTTCGCGCTCCTGACCGAACGGATCGCGCGGCTTTCGGGGTGACGGGCCGCATTCGTTAACGTGATCGGCACGGCCTTCTTGAGAGAATGGGTCTTCCGCGTTACATTAAGAATTGGTTAGCGCCGGATTGACGGCGCACGTCACGGAGGAACAGGAAACTGTCCGAGCATTCCCCGGCGGCTTCGGCCGCGACCCCAGCGGGCAGCTTCACGCCCGCCTCGGGGGAAGCCGACGGCGCGTTGCTGTCGACCATCCTCGCCTCGCTCGAAGACGACAAGGCGGAGGAGATCCTCTCGATCCCGCTCGCCGGAAAGTCCGAGATGGCCGATCACATGGTGATCGCCTCCGGCCGCTCGTCGCGCCAGGTCGGGTCGATCGCCGAGCATCTCGCCGACCGGCTGAAGCAGGACCACGGCATCATCGTCCGCACCGAGGGCAAGGAACTCGGCGACTGGGTGCTGATCGACGCGGGCGACGTGATCGTCCATGTCTTCCGGCCCGAAGTGCGCGAGTTCTACCAGCTCGAGAAGATGTGGATGCCGCGCGAGGCGGGAGCCCCGGCCGCGACGCGGACCGCCTGAAGCTCACGGCCGCGGGGGACGGGCAGCGTCGTCGCGCCGCGGTCAAGCAATCCGGACGGCCCCTGAACGTCCCGGTGGCGGCCCCGGAGATGTTACGTGTCGTCGGGGACACCGCCGGTGCCAACGCTGTCCCGCGCGGTGGCCCCGAGTGGATTCACGGCCCGCGCCGACGGGCAGGCCGCCCGGGGCTCGATCATCAGGTCGGGCGGAACGCAATGACGGAACAGAGACCGCCCCCGGGCGACTCTAGGCAGACCACCGCCGCGGTCGATGCTTTGGGCGATGTCCTGGGGGACGACCTGCTGGCGGTCTATCTGCACGGGTCCGCCATTCTCGGCGGGCCGAGACCTCAGAGCGACATCGATCTCATCGCCATCGTCGGGGCTCCGGTGACGGCGGAGCGGCGTGACCGCCTGCTGTCGGTCCTGACGGCGCTTTCGGGCCGCCACCCGACTCACCCGGGTGGTCCCCGTCCCATCGAAGTGATGGTGTTCCTGAGACGCGACCTGACCCCGCCGCCGTTCCCTGCCCGGGCGGAATTCGTCTATGGCGAATGGCTTCGCGATGCCTTCGTCCGCGCTCCCGACCGTTCGGGACCCGTCTCCGACCCGGAGAACACATTGATCCTGGCGCAGGCGCGGCTGTTCGCCCGCCCGCTGATCGGCCCGCCCGCGGCCGCGCTGCTTCCCGAGATCGCTCCGTATCTCATCCGTCGGGCAATGCGCGACGCGCTCCCGGCGCTGGTCGAGGGCCTGGCGGGAGACGAACGCAACGTGCTGCTGACCCTGGCCCGGATGTGGCGAACCGCCGTCACGGGGGAGTTCGTGACCAAGGACGCGGCCGCGGCCTGGGCGGTCGCACGGATGCCGGGCGAGGAAGCGGAGGCGTTGGACCTGGCGCGGCGGGGCTATCTCGGCACGGCGGCGGACGACTGGTCCGACCGGCGCGGCGCGGCCCGCGAGGCGGCGGACTTCCTGCGCGCGCGGGTGTCGGAGGTCGTCTGATCCCATCCGTCATAACACGGCCTGACGGCCTGCTTCGGCTCGACAACCCCGACGCACCGTCCGATCATTGGCGCGAAGCAGGCAGGGGAGCATCATGCGCGTCCACGTTCTCGCCATCGGGCGTCTGCGCGGCGGACCCGAATCGGCGCTGATCGACGACTATCTCACACGATTCGACCGAACCGGCCGCGCGCTCGGTCTCGGACCCGCGCGCGTCGTGGAACTGGAGGATCGCAAGGGCGGCGGGCCGGAGGCGGAGGGCGCGCTGATCGCGGGCGCCCGGCCGAAGGGCGCGCTGCTCGTCGCGCTCGACGAACGGGGACAGACGATGTCCTCGCCCGAATTCGCGGCGAGCCTCTCGCGCTGGGCGGAGATGGGGACGCGCGACCTCGCCTTCGCGATCGGCGGCGCGGACGGTCTCTCGCCCACCCTGCGCGGCGAGGCCGATTACCTCCTGTCCTTCGGGCACATGGTCTGGCCGCACATGCTGGCCCGCGTCATGCTCTGCGAGCAGCTCTACCGCGCGGCCTCGATCCTCTCGAACGGCCCCTATCACCGGGGCGGCTGATCCGCCTTCCGCTCCGGCGTCGAATGTCCGTGGCGGCGGTGGAACCAGTCCACCACCCGGTCCCCGAGGAGATAGACCAGCGCCGCGACGCCGAAATTGCGCGCGCCCCGCGCCAGCAGGACGGCGACGATGAAGCTCAGCGTCGGAACGCCGAAGGCGCCCGCGCCGATCATCAGAATCTGCGTCGGCAGCGGCGTGAAGCCGATCGCGACGACCGCCCAGAAGCCCCAGTCCTGCAGGAAGAGCTCGACCTCGCCGAACTGCTGCTGCCAGCCCATCCAGGCGATGAGCGGCTGGCCGACCTGCTCGAAGAACAGCGCGCCGATCGCGAAGCCTATGATCGCCGAGGTGAAGAAACCCGCGAGCGCGATCGCCGGGATGAGCCAGAGAATGTCGCGCCTGAGCTGCATGAAGGGCACGATCACCGCCTCGATCGGGATCGGCAGGATGGCACCCTCCAGGACAGCGTAGCCGAACAGCGCCGGGAGAGCGAAGCGCCTGTGCACGACGCGATGGAGAAATTCGCGCGGGTCGCGCAACCACTTCATGAATCGGCTCCGGGCCGCCCGCCTGCATCGCCGGGCCGGTCGCGACTTAATCGCTCGCGCCGCCCGTGCCAACCCTCCGCGGGCCGAATAGCGCTCCATCGCGTCCGGAGACGGCCATATATCGCTCTCCCGCCCCCATCTCACCCCGGCCCCAGCCCCGTCAGGCGGCGGTCGCTCCCCGTCGCAAAGGCGCTGGACCCGCGGCTGGTAACGTTCTAAACGGCTGAGATACCCGACCGAATGGAGGCATCCGGCCGAGGGATCGAATTGCGCGTCCCAATGGCGGGGTAAGGCAAGGAGAAAGCGTGTGGCCCATGTAGACGATCATTCCGGAACGCGACGCGACTTCCTCTATGTCGCAACCGGGGCGGCGGGAGCCATCGCCGCCGGGGCCGCCGTCTGGCCGTTGGTCAACCAGATGAATCCGAGCGCGGACGTTCAGGCGCTGGCCTCGATCCAGGTCGACATCTCCGCCGTCGAGGTGGGAAGCCAGTTGACGATCAAGTTCCTCGGCAAGCCCGTCTTCATCCGCCGCCGCACGCCGGAGGAGATCGAGGAAGCCCGCGCCGTGCAGATGTCAGAACTGGTCGATACCAACGCGCGCAACGAGAACCTCGAACCCGACGCGATGGCGACGGACCAGGACCGCACGCTCGACGAGGCGGGCGAGTGGCTGATCATGACCGGCGTCTGCACCCATCTCGGCTGCGTGCCGATCGGCGAGGCGGGTGATTTCGGCGGCTGGTTCTGCCCGTGCCACGGATCGCATTATGACACCGCCGGCCGCATCCGCAGGGGCCCGGCGCCCGAGAATCTGCCTATTCCGGTGATGCGCCGCGTCTCCGACACCGTGGTCGAGCTGGGCTGAGGGGACGAGAGATGTCAGGTATTCCGCACGACCATTACGAGCCCAAGACCGGCGCGGAGAAATGGGTCGAGAGCCGTCTTCCGGCGATCGGCATCGTACATTCGACGCTCTTCATCCCGACGCCGAAGAATCTCAACTGGATGTGGATCTGGGGCATCGTGCTCGCCTTCTGCCTCGTGATGCAGATCGCGACCGGCGTGGTGCTGGTGATGCACTACACGCCGCACATCTCCCTCGCCTTCTCCTCGGTCGAGCACATCATGCGCAACGTGAACGGCGGCTGGGCCCTGCGCTACATCCATGCGAACGGCGCCTCGCTCTTCTTCTTCGCCGTCTACTGCCACATCTTCCGGGGCATCTTCTACGGCTCCTACAAGACGCCGCGCGAGATCACCTGGATCGTCGGCATGCTCATCTACCTCCTGATGATGGGCACGGCCTTCATGGGCTACGTGCTGCCCTGGGGCCAGATGTCCTTCTGGGGCGCCACCGTGATCACCGGCCTCTTCGGCGCGATCCCGGTCGTGGGCGAGCCGATCCAGACGCTGCTCCTCGGCGGGCCGGCCGTCGACAATCCGACGCTGAACCGGTTCTTCTCGCTGCACTATCTGCTGCCCTTCGTGATCCTGGGCCTCGTGGTCGTCCACATCTGGGCCTTCCACACCACGGGCAACAACAACCCCGCGGGCGTCGAGGTGCGGCGCGGGTCAAAGGCCGAGGCGGAGGCCGATACCCTGCCGTTCTGGCCGTATTTCGTGATCAAGGACCTCTACGCGCTGGTCTTCGTCCTGGTGATCTTCGCCGCGATCGTCGGTTTCATGCCGAACTTCCTCGGCCATCCCGACAACTACATCGAGGCGAACGCGCTGCAGACTCCCGCGCATATCGTGCCGGAATGGTACTTCCTGCCGTTCTACGCCATGCTCCGCGCGATCACCTTCGACATCTGGTTCATCGACTCGAAGCTCGGCGGCGTGCTCGCGATGTTCGGCTCGATCATCCTGCTCGCCCTCGTGCCCTGGCTCGACACCAGCAACGTCCGCTCGGGCCGGTACCGGCCGATGTTCAAGATCTGGTTCTGGATCCTTGTCTTCGACTTCCTGCTCCTGATGTGGTGCGGGGCGATGCCGGCGGAACAGCCCTATGTCATCATCAGCCAGCTCGCGACGCTCTACTGGTTCGGCTTCTTCCTCGTGATCCTGCCGCTTCTCGGGGTGATGGAGAAGCCGACGGCCCAGCCGGCGACGATCGAGGCGGATTTCGCCGCGCATTACGGGCCCAAGGCCGATGGCGCGACGATGGCCGGCAAGCCGGCGGAATGAGACGAGCGAGGACAGAGCCAATGAAGCCCAAGACCATTCTCGCCCGCCTCGCCGCCAGCGCGCTCGTCGCCCTCGGCCTGGCGCAGGCCCCGGCGATGGCCGCCGAGGAACAGGCGATCACCGATTTCGCCTTCTCCTTCGAAGGTCCGTTCGGCCGCTACGACCAGTCGCAGCTCCAGCGCGGGCTGCAGGTCTATACCGAGGTCTGCGCCGCCTGCCACGGGCTGCGCTACGTCTCCTATCGCACGCTCGCCAATGGCGGCGGCCCGGCGCTGAGCGAGGAGGCGATGCGCGCCTACGCGGCGCAGAACACCGTGACGGATGCCGAGACCGGCGAGGACCGCCCGGCGACGCCCACGGACTATTTCCCGCTCTCGGCGATCGAGAACGCGCCGGACCTCAGCTTGATGGCCAAGGCCCGCGCGGGCTTCCACGGCCCGGCGGGGCTCGGCATCAACCAGATCCTCTTCGGCATGGGCGGTCCGGAGCACATCGCCTCGATCCTCACCGACTTCAGCGGCGAGGAAAAGGAAGAGGCGGGGGTGGTGCTCTACGAGAACCACGCCTTCCCGGGCGGCTGGATGGCGATGGCGCCGCCGCTCTCCGACGACATGGTGACCTATGCCGACGGCACGCCGGCGACGACGGATCAGATGGCGCAGGATGTCGCCGCCTTCCTGATGTGGACCGCCGAGCCGCACATGATGGCCCGCAAGCAGGCCGGCATCGTCGCGGTGCTGTTCCTCGCGATGCTCTGCGTGCTGCTCTACTTCACCAACAAGAAGCTCTGGGCGCCGCACAAGCGCGACAAGCACACGGCCTGACCGCACGGTCTGATCGGCCCCACGAGGCCCCGCTCCGGCGGGGCCTTTGGTTTTACGGAGGCTGGAGCACCCGTTTCCCCCCGTGTCGGTCAGCCGAGTGCTCGGCCCGGCGACGGAGGCCGGGTTCGGCCGTATGGGGCAAACGGTCGCAGGGGCCCGAGCGCGGCGACGGGAGCCCTGCGTGGACGCTTCAGGCTCTGGCGGCTAGGTTCGTCCCGCGACCGCGAGGGAGGGGTGACGATGGCAAAGACGGCCAACGCGGATCAGGCGGATTTCTGGAACGCCGAGGCCGGTCGAAGCTGGAGCCGGTTCCAACCCGATCTCGATGCGATGCACACCGAGGCGACGGCGCTGCTGCTCACCGCCTGCGCGGCGCGGCAGGGCGAGGCGGTCGCCGACATCGGCTGCGGCGCCGGCGGCACGACACTCGATCTCGCGGCGGCGGTCGGTCCCGATGGCACGGCGCTCGGCCTCGACATCTCGGAGACCTTGATCGTCCATGCGCGCGAAAGCGCGGCGCGGGCGGGTGTCGGCAACGCCCGTTTCGAGACCGGCGACGCGCAGACGGCCGCGCTTGGCCCGGCCGTGTTCGACCTCGCGGCCTCCCGGTTCGGGGTCATGTTCTTCACCGATCCGGTGGCCGCCTTCCGCAACATCGGCGCTTCGCTCAGACCCGGCGGGCGCTTCGTTTTCGTGGCCTGGGCCGGGCCGGAGCACAACCCGTGGTTCGCAGTGCCCGCTCGGATCGCGCAGGCCCGACTCGGCGCCCTGCCTCCGGTGCCGCCCGAGACGCCCGGACCCATGGCCTTTCGCGACGCCGACCGGGTGCTCGGCCTGCTGACCGCGGCGGGTTTCGCCGAGCCCCGCGCCGAACCCGCCGACATCCGCCTCGGCCTGCGGGGAGGGATACCGGCGGCGCTCGAACTGCTGCGCCACATCGGGCCGATCCTCGGGGTGGTTCGTGCCCATGGCGCGACCGCGGATGATCTGACCGCGATTCACGCAGGCGTCGCCGAGGCCTTCGGTCCCTTCGACACGGAGGACGGGCTCCAGCTGCCCGCCCGCGTGACAGTCTTCTCGGCGCGGATGCCGGCCTGACCCGCGCGGGGCTTTTCGCCGTCGGCGCCGCGCGCTAAGGGGGAACACCCGGAGCAAGGCAGGAGCGCGCCCATGTCGATCAACGGTTTCGGCCATCTCTTCCGCGTCACGACCTGGGGCGAGAGCCATGGTCCCGCGCTCGGCTGCGTCGTCGATGGCTGCCCGCCGGGCGTGGCGCTGAGCGAGACGGATATCCAGCCCTGGCTCGACGCGCGCAAGCCCGGGCAGAACCGCTTCACCACGCAGCGGCGGGAGGCCGATCAGGTCGAGATCCTGTCGGGCGTCTTCGAGGGGAAGACCACCGGCACGCCGATCAGCCTGATGATCCGCAACACCGACCAGCGCTCGAAGGATTATGGCGACATCGCCGAGAAATTCCGGCCCGGCCACGCCGATATCACCTATTTCCAGAAATACGGGCTGCGCGACTACCGCGGCGGCGGACGTTCCAGCGCGCGGGAGACGGCGGCGCGGGTCGCGGCGGGCGGCGTGGCGCGGGCGGCGCTGGCGGAACTCGTGCCCGGCATCCGCGTCCGGGGCGCGATGGTGCGGATGGGCAAGCTCGCGATCGATCCCGCCGCCTGGGATTGGGACGAGGTGCCGCGCAATCCGTTCTGGTGCCCGGATGCGAAGGCCGCGGCCGGCTGGTCGGACTATCTCGACGAACTCCGCAAGTCGGGCAATTCCATCGGCGCGGTGATCGAGGTCCGGGCCGAGGGCGTACCCGCCGGACTTGGCGCGCCGGTCTATGGCAAGCTCGACACCGAGATCGCCGCCGCGATGATGTCGATCAACGCGGTCAAGGGGGTCGAGATCGGCGCGGGCTTCGCCTCCGCCGAACTGACTGGATCGGAGAACGCCGACGAGATCTTCATGGGCGATGATGGCCCGCGGTTCTCCTCGAACCACGCGGGCGGCATCCTCGGCGGCATCTCCAGCGGACAGGAAATCGTCGCGCGGTTCGCGGTGAAGCCGACCTCGTCGATCCTGACGCCGCGACGCACGATCACGAAATCGGGCGAGGAGACCGAGATCGTCACCAAGGGCCGCCACGACCCCTGCGTCGGCATCCGCGCGGTGCCGGTGGGCGAGGCGATGATGGCCTGCGTGCTGCTCGACCACCTGCTGCTGCATCGGGGACAGATCAGCGACCGAGGCGGCCGGATTCGGCGCGTGACGATCAACGGCTGAGCGCCGCCACGATCTCGACATGGCCGGACCAGCGGAACTGGTCCACCACCTGAACCCAGTCGATCCGGTAGCCGCCCTCGGCGAGGATCGCCACGTCGCGGGCGAAGGTCACCGGATCGCAGGAGACCATCGCGATCCGGGGCACGTCCGAGCCCGCGAGCGCGCGGGCCTGCGCCTCCGCGCCCGCGCGCGCCGGGTCCATCACCGCCGCCTCGAACCGCGCCAGTTCCGGGCCGAGCAGCGGACGGCGAAAGAGGTCGCGGCGCTCGGTCGTCACCCGGCGAAGCCCCTGCGCCTCGCGCCAGCCCTGATCGAGCGCCGCGAGCGCGGGGGCGGAGTTCTCGACCGCGTGCACCTCCGCCGCCCCGGCGAGCGGCAGCGAGAAGGTGCCGCAGCCCGAGAAGAGATCGGCGATGCGCCGCGCGGACCCCACTGCCTCGCGAACAGCGGCTGTCAGCGTCGTCTGGCCCTCGGCCGTCGCCTGCAGGAAGCCACCGGGCGGCGGTGTCACCCGCGCCGGCCCGAAAGCCTGCCAGGGCGGGCGCCGGAGCGCCACCGTCTCGCCGTTCCAGCTCAGCCGCGCGAGATCGCCGGATTCCGCGAGCCGCGCCGCCTCGGACAGGCCCTTGGCATCGAGCGGCTTCGCCTCGCTCACATCGAGGTCCAGCCCGCCCTCCGAGACCGTTAGCGCAAGGCGGATCGTCCCCCCGCGCGCCGCGCCGAGCGCCGTCGCCGCGGCGAGCAGCGGTTTCGCCTCGAAGAGTTCCGGCCGGATCAGTGGGCATTCCTCGATATCGACCACCGCCTCCGAGCGTCTGGCGTGAAAGCCGGTCTGGACGGTCTTGCGGGTTCGCCTGCCGGTGAAGCTCGCGCGGCGGCGGGAGCGGACGGGAGAGGTCGCGACCGGCCGGAAGACGGCGGCGAGCCCGCGGCGGGCGAGCGCCGTCTCGACCATCCGCCGTTTCCAGCCGGCGAGAAAGTCGTCCGAGGCGTGCTGCAGCGCGCAGCCGCCGCAGGTTCCGAAATGGCGGCAGGGCGGGGTCACGCGCTCGGGCGAAGGTTCAAGGATGCGCTCGGGTCTCAGCACACCGTCCGAAACGGCGCCCCGGACCAGTTCCCCCGGCAGTGCGAAAGGCACGGTCACCGCGCTCTCGCCGGCACCGCCCGTCGCCACGCCCTCGCCCGCGCGGTTGAGCCGCTCGACGCGGCATTCGCGCGGGTCGCCGCTCGTCTCCGCCATCCGGCGCCTCCGACAATCCCCTGGCGGGCCTCTTAGTCGCCGCCACGCCACCACGCAATCCGGCGCGCCAGAAGCGCAGGCGAAGGGGCGAGCGGATCGAGGACCGGCGACTCAGCGGCGGGGTGGCGCCTCGCCCGTGAGGCCGATCCGGGCGCGCATCTCCGGGTCGCGGAGCGAGATCTCCTCACCCGCGAAGGGCGCCGCCGCCTCGGTGCAGAGCCAGACCAGCGCCTTCGCCGGGTCCTCGGGCGAGGCATGGCTCTCGAAATCCATCCGGCTCACCGCGTTGATACCCGATGCCTTGATCCGCCGCTGCATGTCGGTCGCCACCGTGCCGGGCGAGAGGCCGAAGACGCGGATGCCGTGGCCCTTCATCTCCAGATGGGCACAGCGCGTCAGCATCGCCGCGCCGGCCTTTCCGGCGCAATAGGCGCTCCAGCCCTCGAGCGGGTTGTGCGCGGCGCCGGAACTGAGGTTCACGATCACGCCCCGCCCCCGCGCGCGCATCACCGGCAGGGCGGCGCGCATGCCGTGGTAGATGCCCTTCAGATTGACATCGATATGGTGCGACCAGTCCCCCGGATCGCCGCTGGCGAGCGGGGCGATCGGGTCGATCATGCCGGCGTTGTTGATGAGCGCGTCGAGCCCGCCCAGCCCCTTGTCCGCGTGGCCGATCGCGGCCTCGACCTGGGACCAGCGCGCCACGTCGCAGGTCATCGCCTCGACCCGGGCGCCTTTCGCGCGCAACTTCTCGGCGAGCGTGGTCAGCCGGTCGGCGGAGCGCGCGAGGAGGAGGAGCGCCGCGCCCTCGGCGGCCATCGCCTCCGCCGCGGCCGCCCCGATGCCCCGGCTCGCGCCGGTGATCACGATCGTCCTGCCCGCCAGACTGTCGCCCATGGCTCCCTCCTCCCAGTCGCCCGCGGATAAAGGCGCGGGCGGGCCGGAAAGGCAACCCCGCAAGACGCCGCCCGGCACCGCGCAAGGTTGTGTCGCCGGGCGGAAGGGATTACCTCTCACGACGTCCCGTCACCGCCGGAGGAGCCGCCATGCCGCAGGAGGAACCGCAAGGGCTTCTGATCGTTGGCTTCTACGCCAGCCTGCTCGGCTTCGTGCTCTGCTGGCTCGCGCTGGCCGCCGGCCGGGCGCGGAGCCGGGCGGGTGTCCTGATCGGCGACGGCGGTGACGCCTATCTGACGCGCACCATGCGCGGCCAGGCCAATTTCACCGAATACACGCCCTTCGGCCTCATTCTCCTCGCCATCATGGCGCTGCTCGGCGCGCCGGCCTGGGAGCTGCACGCGCTGGGCCTCTGCCTGACGCTCGGCCGCGCGCTGCACGCGGCGCATTTCACGCGCGCCTCCGCCCCGGCATGGCAACGCGCCGGCGGCACGCTCCTGACCTTCCTCGCGCTCTTCGCCGCGAGCGCCGGGCTTCTCTACCATGCTCTCCCGAGGATCTTCTGACATGCCCGACACGGCCCATGACGCCGGCTCCGACCTCCAGCTGCTGACCGAGGCTCTGCTCGAAGCCGCCGAGCGCGCCGGGGCGGACGCCGCCGACGCCGTCGCCGCCCAGGGCGAGAGCCTGTCGATCGGTGTGCGCGACGGCGCGCTCGAACAGGCCGACCGCTCGGAGGGCGTCGACATCGGGCTCCGGGTGCTGATCGGCCAGCGGCAGGCCTGCGTCTCGTCGAGCGACATAAGGCGCGAGACCATCGCCGCGATGGCCGAGCGCGCGGTCGCGATGGCCCGGGAAGCGCCGGAGGACCCCTGGTGCGGCCTCGCCGATCCGTCGGAGATTGCCACCGACTGGGACGCGCAGGCGCTCGACCTCATCGACCACGTCCATCTGCCCGGGCCGGAAGATCTGCGGGAGGCCGCGCTGACCGCCGAGGCGGCGGCGCGCGCGGTGCCGGGTGTGACGCGGATGGACAGCGCGGGCGCGAGCTGGAGTTCCAGCCGCTTCCATCTCGCCGCCTCCAACGGCTTCTCCGGCGGCTATGGGCGCACGCATCACGGGATCGAAGCGGTGGCGATCCAGGGCGAAGGGCTCGCGATGGAGCGCGACTACGCCTATGACTCGCGCACGCATTTCGCCGACATGGAGGACCCCGAGGCCATCGGCCGCCGCGCCGGCGAGCGGGCCGTGGCGCGCAAGGGCGCGCTGAAGCCTCCGACCGGCGCCTTTCCGGTGATCTTCGACGAGCGCGTCGCCCAGACGCTGATCGGCCACCTCGTCCAGGCCGCGAACGGGAGCGCCATCGCGCGCGGCTCGAGCTGGCTGCGCGATGCGATGGGTACCGAGGTGCTGCCCGCCGGAATGGATCTCATCGAGGACCCCCACCGGGCGCGCGTCGGCGGCTCGCGCCCCTTCGACGGCGAAGGCATCCTCGCGCGCCGCCGCGCGATCGTCGCGGATGGCGTGCTCCAGTCCTGGACGCTCGACCTCGCGACCGGCCGGCAGCTCGGCCTCGCCACCACCGGGAATGCGAACCGGGGCACCTCGGCCCCGCCTTCGCCCGGCGTCTCGAATCTCACGCTCACCCAGGGCTCGGCCACGCGCGAGGATCTCGTCGCCGCGATGGGGACCGGGCTCGTCGTCACCTCGCTCATCGGCGCCTCGATCAATCCGACGACCGGCGACTATTCGCGCGGCGCCGGCGGGTTCTGGGTCGAGAAGGGCGAGATCGTCCACCCGGTCAACGAATGCACGATCGCGGGCAATCTCCTGGAGATGCTGGGCTCGATCGTCGCCGCGAACGACGCGCGCGGTCATCTCTCGCGCGTGGTGCCGAGTCTGCTCGTGGAAGGGATCGTCATTGCCGGCGACTGATCTCGCGCTCATCATCGAAGCCGCGGAGGCGGCGGGCGAGATTGCCCGGCGCCACTTCAACCGCGGCCCGACCGTCTGGGAGAAACCCGACGGTTTCGGGCCGGTGTCCGAGGCGGATCTCGAAATCGACGCGATGCTGCGCGAACACCTGCTCGGCGCGCGGCCCGGCTACGGCTGGCTCTCCGAGGAAACGCCGGACGATCCGGCGCGGCTCGCACGCGACCGGGTCTTCGTCCTCGACCCGATCGACGGCACCCGCGCCTTCCTCGGCGGGCAGAAATCCTGGGCGCATTCGATCGCGCTCGTCGAGGGTGGCGAGGTGATCGCGGGCGTCGTCCATCTGCCGATGCTGGAACGGACCTATGCCGCGCGGGCCGGCGCGGGTGCCACGATGAACGGCACGTCGATCGCGGCCAGCCGCCGCGAGGAGCTCGACGGCGCGGGACTGCTCGCCACCAGCACGACGCTGGACCCGGAACGCTGGATTGGGGCCCCGCCGGGGTTCGACCGACACTTCCGGCCCTCGCTCGCCTACCGGCTCTGCCTCGTCGCCGAGGGAAGATACGATGCGATGCTGACGCTCCGGAAGACCTGGGAGTGGGATGTCGCGGCGGGCGACCTCATCGCGCGCGAGGCGGGCGCGGCGGTGGCCACCACGGGTGGCGCGGCGCCGCGCTACAACCAGCCCGAACCCCTGCTCCCGGGCTTCCTCGCCTCGGCCCCCGCCCTGCGCGCGCCGATCCTCGAACGACTGGCGCGCGGCTGAGGCGAGTCGCCGCGGGCTCGCGGCCGCGGCATCGAATCCCCGGCGCTGAATCCTCCCGGCATTGAATTCACCGCCGCGTCGGCTAATCTCGCGCCACCGATCCAGAGGAGGACGACATATGGCCCAGCTGTTGCATCTCGTGTTCGGCGGTGAGCTGACCGATGCCGGGGGCACCGAGTTTCGTGACGTGGACGCGATTGATATCGTGGGGATCTTCCCGAACTACGCGAGCGCCTACACCGCCTGGAAGGCCAAGGCCCAGGGCACGGTCGACAACGCGCATGTGCGCTATTTCATCGCACACCTGCATCGGCTACACGACGAGCCGAAGCCCGCTTCCGGCGGCTGACAGCACGCAGGCATCATGGCTCCCGTCGCGCCCCGCTCGATCCTTCTCGGCCTCTATCTCTTCGTGTCGCGACGGCTGGGCCCCGCGACGCAAAGGCTGCTGCTCAGGCGGCGCATGGCGGGCAAGGAACATCCCGAGCGCATGGGCGAGCGGATGGGACAGGCCAGCCTGCCGCGCCCCGAGGGCCGGCTGATCTGGTTTCACGCCGCCTCCGTCGGCGAGGCAGCCTCGCTGCTCGAACTCCTGCGCCGACTGGAGCTCGCCCATCCCGACGTGACCTCGCTCGTGACCACGGTGACCGTCACCTCCGAGCGTTTCCTCGCCGAGCGCCTGCCCCCCGGCTGCCTGCATCAGTTCGCGCCCGCCGACGTGCTGCCCTGGGTCGAGCGGTTCCTCGACCACTGGCGTCCCGACCTCGCGGTCTGGACCGAAAGCGAGCTCTGGCCCGCCACGCTCGACGCGACATCGGCGCGCGGTATCCCGATGCTGCTCATCAACGCGCGGATCTCGAACCGCAGCTACCGGCGCTGGCGGCTGCTGCGCGGGCTCGCGCGCGGGCTGCTGCGCCGCTTCGACCGGATCCTGGCGCAGGACGATCTCGCAGGCCAGCAGCTGACCGCGCTCGGCGCCGATCCGGAGCGGCTGAGCGTCACCGGCTCGCTGAAGGAAGGCGCGGCGCCGCTGCCGCATGACGAGACCGAGCGCGTCGCCATCGCCCGCGCGCTGGCGGGGCGGCCGATCTGGCTCGCCGCCTCGACCCATCCGGGCGAGGAGGAGATGGCGATCGCCGCGCATCTGACCGCGCGCCGCTCGCTCCCCATGCTCGCGCTCATCCTCGCGCCGCGGCACCCGGGTCGCGGCGACGAGGTGGCGGCGCTGCTGCGCGCGCGCGGGCTCACCGTCGCGCAGCGCTCGAAGGGCGAGGCCATCCGGGGCGAGACCGACGTCTATCTCGCCGATACGCTGGGCGAGATGGGGCTCTGGTACCGGATCGCCTCGGTCAGCTTCATCGGCGGCAGCCTGATGGAGATCGGCGGGCACAACCCGTTCGAGCCGGCCCTGCTCGGCAGCGCGATCCTCTATGGCCCGCATGTCCGCAATTTCTCCGACGCCTATGCCCGGCTCAGGGCGGCGAACGCGGCGATCGAGGTGACGAACGCGGAGGAACTCGGCCGCGAGCTCACCCTCGCACTCGCCCCCGACCGCGCGGCGGCGATGGCCGCGAATGCCTGGGCGGCCTGCTCCGAGGGGGCGGAGGTCACCGACACGGTCCTCGACACCATCGCGACCCTGCTCGACCGGCCGCGCTGATGCGCGCGCCTGCCTTCTGGAGCAACCCGCCGCGCGCCCCCGGCTGGCAAGCGCGGCTGCTCGCGCCGCTCTCCTGGCTCTGGGCGGCGGTGGCGGCGCGGCGTCTCGCGCGCGGCGCTCGGGTCCGGGTCGGCGTGCCGGTGATCTGCGTGGGCAACATCACCGTCGGCGGCAGCGGCAAGACGCCCGCGGTGATCGCGCTCGTCGAGCGGCTCCGGGCGCGCAGGCGGGTGCCGCATGTGATCTCGCGCGGCTACGGCGGGCGGCTCGAAGGCCCGCTCCAGGTCGAGGAACGGCGCCACACAGCCGAGGATGTCGGCGACGAACCCCTGCTCATCGCGCCCTTCGCCCCGGTCTGGATCGGCGCCGACCGGGCCGCCTCCGCCGTCGCCGCCGTCGCGGCCGGCGCGGAGGTGCTGGTCATGGACGACGGGTTCCAGAACGCCGGGCTCGCGCAGGATCTCGCCATCGTCGTGGTGGATGCCGGCTTCGGCTTCGGCAACGGCCGCGTGCTTCCCGCCGGCCCGCTGCGCGAACCGGTCGCGAGCGGCCTCGCCCGCGCCGGCCTCGTGCTCGCGATCGGCCCGGCGCCGGCGCGGGAGAGCTTCGCACGTGACTGGCCCGAGGCCGCGCGGCTTCCCCTGGTCGGGGCGGAGATCCGGCCGCTTCGGACGGGGATGGATTGGGGGGACGTGCGCGCGCTCGCCTTCGCCGGGATCGGCAGGCCGGAGAAGTTCTTCGCCACGCTTCGCGAGGAGGGCGCCGAGATCGTCGCGACCCGGTCCTTCGATGACCATGCGACCTACGACCCCCGGCTCCTTTCCCGGCTGCGCGCCGAGGCGAAGGCGCTGGGCGCGCAGCTGGTGACGACCGAGAAGGACGCCGTACGCCTGCCGCCCGCGGTGCGCGCCGAGGTTCTGCCGCTGCCGGTCCGGCTCGGCTTCGCGGACCCCGCGCCGCTCGACGCCGCGCTCGACCGGCTCGGGCTCTAGGTCAGTCCCCCTTCCGCGCCGCCATCAGATATTCGGTATTGCCGTCGCCGCCGAGGATCGGGCTCTCCGCCTCGCCGATCAGGGTCCAGCCGGAAGCCGCGAGAAACGCGCGCGCCGCTTCCCGTGCCCGCGCCACCGCCGCCGCGTCGCGCACGATCCCGCCCTTGCCGACGAAGGCCGGGCCGACTTCGAACTGCGGCTTCAGGAGCGCGACCAGCGCCGCGCCGGGCCGCGCGAGGGTCAGCGCCGGCGGCAGCGCCTTGGCGATCGATATGAAGGAGAGGTCGGAGACGACGAAATCGGGCGGCGGCACGTGGTCCGGCCCGAGATCGCGGGCGTTCAGCCCTTCGATCAGGTGCAGCCGCGGCTCGCCGAGGAGCGCGGGCGCCAGCTGACCATGCCCCACATCCACCGCCCAGACCTCTGCCGCGCCGCGTTCGAGCAGCACCTGGCTGAACCCCCCGGTGGACGCCCCCAGATCGAGCGCCACCGCGCCCGCCGGATCGAGCGCGAAGGCGTCGAGCGCGTGGAGAAGCTTCACCGCGGCGCGGGAAACATAGGGGAGCGGGTCACCGCTCAGTGCAAGCACCGCGCCCCGGCCGACCTTCAGCGCCGGCTTCGCCGCGGCCGTGCCATCGACGAGAACGACCCCGGCGGCGATGAGCGCCTGGGCGCGGGCACGGCTCTCGGCAAGGCCGCGGGCGACCAGCGCCTGATCGAGCCGGGTGCCTGGTCGAGTTTCGGGCCGTGCAGGCGCTCTCCCGCCCGCCTCGCCACGCGAACTCATTCGGCGGCGAGATCCATGAAGCCGCCGGACTGGCGGTTCCAGAACCCGGCGTAGAGCCCGCCCCGGCGCAGAAGCTCCGCATGCGTGCCTTCCTCGACGATCCGCCCGTCGTCCAGCACCACGATCCGGTCCATGCGCGCGATGGTCGAGAGCCGATGCGCGATCGCGATCACCGTCTTGCCCTCCATCACCACGTCGAGCGTGTCCTGAATCACGGCCTCGACCTCTGAATCGAGCGCCGAGGTCGCCTCGTCGAGCACCAGGACCGGCGCGTTCTTCAGGATGACGCGGGCGAGCGCGATCCGCTGCCGCTGGCCGCCGGAGAGCTTCACCCCGCGCTCGCCGAGATGCGCCTCGTAGCCCTCGCGGCCCTTGTAGTCGCGCAGACCCAGGATGAACTCGTGCGCCTCCGCCCGCCGCGCCGCCTCGTGGACCTCCTCCTCGGTCGCGCCGGGACGCCCGTAGCGGATGTTCTCGAGCGCCGAGCGGTTGAACATCGCGGTCTCCTGCCGCACCACGCCGATCTGCGCGCGGAGCGAGTCCTGCGTCAGGTCGCGGATGTCCACCCCGTCGAGAAGGATGCGGCCCCCCTCGACATCGTAGAGCCGGAGCAGGAGCGAGACCGCCGTGGTCTTGCCGGCGCCGGACCGGCCGACGAGCGCCACCCGCTCGCCCGGCCGCACGTTGAGCGTGAAGCCTCCGAGCGCCGCCTGCTTGCGTCCATAGCCGAAGCGCACCGCGTCGAAATCGACCTGCCCCCGCGCCGGCGCGGTCGCGGGCGTCGCATGCGAGGCATCGGTGATCCGGTGCGGCGGGCTCAACGTCTTCATCCCGTCCTCGATCTCGCCGAAATTCGCGACGATGCCCATCGCGGTCATGCTGACCCAACCCGACATCTGCGCCAGCCGCGTCGCGATCATGCCGGCCGTCGCGATCTCGCCCGCGCTCGCCGCTCCCCGCGTCCAGAGCAGGAGCGCGCCGCCGACGAGCAGCACCGGAAGCCCGCCCGAGAGCGTCATCAGCCAGAAGCGGAACGACGCGCTCGCGGTGCCGAAGCGGATCGCCGCCTCGCGGTAGCCGCCGAGCGCGCGGCTCGTCGCCTGATCCTCGCCCTCGCCATGGCTGAAGAGCTTGACCGTGGCGATATTGGTGATCGTGTCGACGACCTGGCCCGTCACGACGGCGCGCGCCGCCGCCCGCTCGGTCGAGCCGCCGCGGATCTTCGGCATGTAGTGGCGGATCAGCACGACATAGGCCGAGAGCCAGACCAGCATCACCGCGCCGAGCCAGAGGTTGACGCCCGCCATCACGGCGACCGCGCCGACGATCGCCGTCACCGCGAGGCCGAGCGTGTTCACCGTCTCGCTCACCGCCTCGGTGATCGCGCGCGCCGTCTGCTGCTGCTTCTGCGCGATACGGCCCGCGAAATCGTCGTCGAAGAAGGAGAGCGCCTGGCCGAGCGTGTGCCGGTTCAGCCGCGAGAGCACCAGCGGATAGAGGTTCGGATTGAGCGCCAGCGCGTTCATCGCCGCGCCCGCGCCCATGAGGGCGGGACGCAGCAGCAGGAAGAACGCCATCGCGAGCAGCAGCAGGTGCCAGTGATCGGCGATAAGCGTCGCCGGACCGCTCGATTGCGCGAGGTCGATGAGCCAGCCGATGATCTGCGCGCTCATGACCTCGGTCACGCCGACCGAGACCGAGATGACGAGCCCGAGCAGCACGGCGGGCAGCGCGCCCCGGAGCGCCCAGCGCAGGAAGGTCCAGACCCGGTCCGGCGGCGGCCCGTCCGCGGTCCGGGTATGGTCGATGAGACTCGAGAAGAACCGCTTCACTCGGCCGCCTCCAGATTGATGAAACCGCCCGACTGGCGATCCCAGAACATCGCATAGAGGCCTTCCTGCGCGCGAAGCTCCGCGTGGGTGCCTTGCTCGGCGATCCGGCCCTGATCAAGCACGACGATCCGGTCCATCCGCGCGATGGTAGACAGCCGGTGCGCGATCGCGATCACCGTCTTGCCTTCCATGACGCCATAAAGCGTGTCCTGGATCGCCGCCTCGACTTCGGAATCTAGTGCGCTTGTCGCCTCATCCAAGATCAGGATCGGCGCGTCCTTCAGGATCACCCGCGCGAGCGCGATCCGCTGCCGCTGTCCGCCGGAGAGCTTCACCCCCCTTTCGCCCACCACCGCGTCATAGCCTACCCGGCCCTCGGCGTCGCGCAGCGCCATGATGAAGTCATGCGCCTGGGCCCGCCGCGCGGCGGCGATCATCGCCTCTTCCGCGGCCTCGAGCTGGCCGTAGAGGATGTTCTCGCGCACCGAGCGGTGCAGGAGCGAGGGGTCCTGCGTCACCATGCCGATCCGGCGGCGAAGGCTGTCCTGCGTCACCGCGCGGATGTCCTGGCCGTCGATCCGGACCGTGCCACCCTCGGGATCGAAGAAGCGCAGGCCGAGATTGACGAGGGTGGACTTGCCCGCGCCGGAGCGGCCGACGATCCCGACCTTCTCGCCCGGACGGATCGTGAGCGTCACCCGGTCGAGCCCGCCCGCGCCGCGTCCGTAATGATGCGACACCGCGTCGAAGGCGATCTCGCCGCCCTCGACGCGAAGCTCCGCCGCCTCGGGCGCGTCGGTGAGGTCGATCGGCTGCGAGATCGTGAGCATCCCCTCGCGGATCACGCCGATCTGGCGGAACAGGTCCGAGAGCACCCACATGATCCAGTAGGTCATCGAATTGAGCCGCAGCGTCAGCGCCGTCGCGGCGGCGACCGTGCCGAGCGTCGCCGCCCCGAGCCCCCAGAGCCAGGCGGCGAAGCCGACAACCGAGACGATGAGCAGCCCATTCAGGATCGAGAGCCCGAGGTCGAGCGTCGTCATCTCCCGCGTCTGCCGCGCGAAGGCGGCGCGGGTCGCCTCGATCGCCTCGTCGGCATAGGCTTCCTCGGAGCCGCCATGCGCGAAGAGCTTCACCGACTGGATATTGGCGTAGGAATCGACGATCCGGCCGCTCAGCGTCGAACGCGCATCCGAGAAGGCGCGCGAAGCCGCCTCGATCCGCGGGATCATCCGCAGGATCAGCCCGAGATAGAGCGCCGTCCAGATCACCAGCGGCACGGCGAGTCGCGCATCCGTTCCGGCCAGAAGCCAGATCGCACCGAGGAGATAGACGACGGAATAGGCGAGCGCGTCGATCACCTGGAAGACGACATCGGTGACCGCCGGCGCGGTCTGCATCAGCCGGTTCGCGATCCGCCCGGCGAAATCGTTCTGGAACCAGCCGACGGACTGGCGCAGCACATGGCGATGCGAGCGCCAGCGGGCGAGCGCGTCGACGTTCGGCATCAGCGCCTGGTTCAGCATGGCCGAGCCGAGCGTCTGGACGACCGGCTTGACGAAGAGAAGCAGCGCGGCGGCGAGGACGAATTCGACGCCATGCCGCGCCCAGACCTCGGCGGGCGCCCCCGAGCCCAGGAGATCGACGATGCGTCCAGCGTACCAGATCAACACGACCTCGCCGGTCCCGACGATGAGCACGGTCAGAAGCGTCCAGAGAATCGCGCTCCGCGCCGGGCGCAGGTACTCGGCGAGGAAGGGCCACAGCCGGTCAGGGGGCGCCGCGTCGCGGTCATAGGGCGCGTAGGGGTCGACCAGCGACTCGAAGAAACGGAACATGGGATGGCCTTCGGAGAAAACTTGCGGACGAGAATGGAGGCTGCGGGCCAGACGCCCGGTTTCGGGCGGCGGTCAGGCGCGCGCTGGGGTCCCGAAACGTTCCATCGTCATCTCCCTTGAAGGTCGGCGGTCTTTTACCGCGATCGCGCCGGAATGTCACGCCCCGATGCGTGCCCGATGACGCGCGGATTGATCGGGAATTGATCGGGCGCAAGGCGGGACGCCGGCGCTTCGCTCAGACCGGCCGCGCGACGCCTCCGAGGTGGTCGCGGCTGGACAGGAGCGCGAAGATGCCGGTAACGGAACGGCGGAAAGACTGGGACGAGGGTGCGATGGTCGGACGGGTGGAAGCTGAGACGGGCTCCGAAGCGGCGGCCGAGGCGCGCAAGGCGCGGGCGAGCGCCTGGTTCACGGAACTGCGCGACCGGATCTGCGCGGCCTTCGAGGCGCTCGAGGACGCGCAGGACGCGGGTCCTTTCGCCGATCTGCCGCCCGGCCGTTTCGAGCGCAAGGAGACGCGGCGCCGCGCTTCGGTCGAGGGCGAGGACGCGGGCGGCGGTGTCATGTCGGTGATGCGCGGGGGCCGGGTCTTCGAGAAGGTCGGCGTCAATATCTCGACCGTCCACGGCACGCTGGAGCCGATGGCGCGGAAGCACCTGACCGCGCGCAAGGAGATCCCCGGTCTCGACGAGGACCCGCGGTTCTGGGCGAGCGGCATCAGCCTCGTCGCGCACATGCGCTCTCCCCTGACGCCAGCGGTCCACATGAACACGCGCATGTTCTGGACCCCCGCGGGAAGCTGGTTCGGCGGCGGCGCTGATCTCAATCCGATGATCGAGGTGGCCGAGGACACCGCCTTCTTCCACGCGAGGATGCGCGAGGCCTGCGACGCGCATGATCCGGGCTATTACCCGCGGTTCAAGGCATGGGCGGACGAGTATTTCATGATCCGGCACTGGAACGAGCCGAGGGGCGTCGGCGGGATCTTCTACGACGATCTCGCGACTGGCGACTGGGAGGCCGATTTCGCCTTCACCCAGGATGTCGGCCGCGCCTTCCTCGCCGCCTTCCCCGCGCTCACCGAACGGCACATGCGCGAGCCCTGGACCGAGGAGCAGCGCGAGATCCAGCTTGTGAAACGCGGACGCTACGCGGAGTTCAACCTCGTCTACGACCGGGGCACCCAGTTCGGCCTCAGGACCGGCCACAATCCCGAAGCGGTGCTGATGTCACTGCCCCCGGTTGCCAAATGGCCCTGAGACGCGGGGCCAAGGGGGTTGACGCGGGTTGACCGGGGCTAATCGCCGGTTCCCGGCGCCTCGGCCCCGCCAAGTTGGCCAAGCAGTTCCTCCCGCGTCAGCGCGAAGTCCGACGCGATCCACGCGTGCTCAAGGCCGCGCAATGCCGCGCCGAGCGCCGGGCCCTGGAGGTCGAGATCGGCCGCGGCGACCGGAAGGCGCGCCGCGGCGCCCCGCGCGATCTCGGCGGAGAGACCCAGGTCCGGCGGCGCGCCGAGGCTCGCCGCGCGAATGAGCCCGGCGTCGAGCGCGGCTCGCGGCCCGAGGCGATAGGCAGCCTCCGCCGGCGCGGCCATGCCGAGCGCCGCCCGGATCGCCCGGAGATGCCGCGTCTCCGCCTTGGAGAGCCTCAGCCGGTCCCCCCAATCCTCTGCTTCGCCCAACGCCGCGAGCCGCCGCGTCCAATCCGGCGCGACGCCGGCGAGATCCTCCACCGTGACGAGCGGACCGAGCAGGCGCGGGTCGGCGCCGGGCAGGATGCGGGCGAGAATCCCGCTCGCCGCCATCGCCGCCACCGCCATCCCCGGCTCCGGAGCGGCGAGGAGCTTGCGCGTCTCCGCCCCGATCCGCTCGCGCGACAGGCCGTCGAGCCCCTCCTGCCCGGCCGCGCAGGCCGCCAGCCCCTCGGCGTCGAGCCCGCCGTCGGGATCGGCGTACCAGGCATGGAAGCGGAAGAAGCGCAGGATGCGCAGGTAATCCTCGGCGATGCGCCGCTCCGGATCGCCGACGAACCGGAGCCGCCGCGCCGCGAGATCGGCGATCCCCTGGCCGAGCGGATCGAGCACTTCGCCGGAGTCATCGGCGTAGAGGGCGTTCATCGTGAAGTCGCGCCGCGCGGCGTCCTCGGCGATCGACTCGGAGAAGGCGACGACCGCGTGGCGGCCGAAGGTCTCCACATCACGGCGGAAGGTCGTCACCTCATAGGGCGCGCCACGCAGGACCAGCGTCACCGTGCCATGGTCGATGCCGCTCGGCACCGCCTTGATCCGGTTCGCCTCGGCGAGTTCCAGCACACGCTCCGGCCGCGCGTCGGTCGCGATGTCGATATCCGTCGCCGCCGCGCCGATCAGCGCGTTGCGCACGCAGCCGCCGACGAAATAGGCCCGATGCCCGGCGCTGGCGAGCAGCGCCATGATCTTCGGGCCGCCGCCGCCGATCAGCCAGTCCGCCGCGACGCGCGTCCCCGGTGGCGCCCCCGCTCCCGTCGCCTCGGTCGCCCTCACGGCGCCCCGATCAGGTCGCCAAGCGTGATCAGCATCCGCGCCGTCGCCCCCCAGATGTAGTAGGGACCATAGGGGATCGCCACATAAATTCGCTCATGGCCCGACCAGACGCGGCGTTGCGTCCTTCGGTGCGCCGGATCGACGAGGAAGGCCAGCGGCACCTCGAAGACCTCCTCCACCTCGGACGGATCGATCCGGGGCTCGAATCCCGGGGCGACCAGCCCGACGAAGGGGGTGACGGAGAAACGCGTCACCGTCTCGTGCCGGTCGAAACAGCCGAGCACGCTCACCGACGCCGGGTCGAGCCCGATCTCCTCCCGCGCCTCGCGGAGCGCCGCGTGAAGCGGCGTCGGATCGCCGGGGTCCTGCTTGCCGCCCGGGAAGGCGATCTGGCCCGGATGATGCCTGAGCCGCGCCGCGCGCCGGGTCAGCACGACGCTGAGTTCCGCGCCGCGCTCGACCAGGGGCACCAGCACGGAGGCGGCGCTGAGCCGCCACGGCCCCGGCGGGCGCATGCCCGGATTGAGGTCGAAATCCGACGTGCCCGCGAACGCGCGGCCCGCGGGCGGACGAAGCGCCGCCGAGACGCGGGCGATGTTGAGCCGATGCTGGTCCATGCGATGACTGTCGAAATGCTTCGCCAAGAGGATGGTGTCCCGCCAACGGCGGTGCAACCCCCGCCCGCGCGGAATCCGCCCGGAGACCCCGCGCGAGACCCCGCGTCTGGGGCCCGCCGCGCCCGCGCCGCCCCTGCGCGAAATCCTGTCGCGAACGACGCGGCGGAGGGTGTAGTGTCGTACTAAAGCCGAGGGACGTTTTGCCGGGTTTCGCGCGATCCTTGATCGCGCTATCACCCGGGCAAGCCCGAACCCTCATGGCCCGGAGACCCGCCCGTGAAAGACACTCAGACCGACAGCGGCTTTTTCACCGAGAACCTCGGCTCACGCGATCCGGAGCTCGCCCAGGCGATCGGCAACGAGCTGACCCGCCAGCGCGACGAGATCGAACTCATCGCCTCGGAGAACATCGTGAGCCTCGCCGTCCTGCAGGCGCAGGGCTCGGTGATGACGAACAAATACGCCGAGGGCTATCCCGGACGGCGCTACTACGGCGGTTGCCAGTATGTCGATGTCGCCGAGGAACTCGCGATCGAGCGGGCGAAACGGCTCTTCGGCGCGGCCTATGCCAATGTCCAGGCCAATTCCGGCAGCCAGGCGAACCAGTCGGTGTTCCTGGCGCTGCTCAAGCCCGGCGACACCTTCCTCGCGATGGATCTCGCCTCGGGCGGCCACCTGACCCACGGCGCGAAGCCCAACATGTCGGGCAAGTGGTTCAAGGCGGTGCATTACGGCGTGCGCCAGCAGGACAGCCAGCTCGACTACGACCAGATGGAAGAACTCGCCCGGGAGCACAGGCCGAAGCTCATCATCGCCGGCGGCTCGGCGATCCCCCGCCAGATCGATTTCGCCCGCTTCCGCCAGGTGGCCGACGAGATCGGCGCCTTTCTCATGGTGGACATGGCGCATTTCGCGGGCCTCGTCGCGGGCGGCCAGCATCCGAACCCGATCGAGCACGCCCATGTCGTGACGACGACGACGCACAAGACCCTGCGCGGCCCTCGGGGCGGCATGGTGCTGACCAATGACGAGGCGATCGCGAAGAAGATCAACTCGGCGATCTTCCCCGGCCTGCAGGGCGGGCCGCTCATGCATGTGATCTCCGGCAAGGCGGTGGCCTTCGGCGAGGCGCTGCGCCCCGAGTTCTCGGAATACGCCGCGAGCGTGGTCGCCAATGCCAGGACGCTCGCCGAGACGCTGATGAAGGGCGGGCTCGACATCGTGACGGGCGGCACCGACACGCATCTGATGCTGGTTGACCTCCGGCCGAAGAACGTGACCGGTAAGGACGCGGAGACCGCGCTCGGCCGGGCGCATATCACCTGCAACAAGAACGGCATCCCCTTCGATCCGCAGCCGCCGACCGTGACCTCGGGCGTCCGCCTCGGCACGCCCGCCGGCACGACCCGCGGCTTCGGCGAGGCCGAGTTCCGCGAGATCGGCGAATTGATCGTCGAAGTGCTGGACGGGCTGGCGAAGAACGGCATCGACGGCAATGGCGAGGTGGAACAGAGCGTGAAGGCGCGGGTCCAGGCGCTCTGCGACCGTTTCCCGCTCTACCCGGGGCTCTGATGGGCCGGGCGCGCGACCCGCGCCCGAAACGCCCCGCGCGGCGGTTCGCCGCGCGGGCAGGCAGGGTGATCGGCACGACGATCTGCACGGCGCTTCTCGTCGCCCTGACCGCCGCGTCCGGCGGCGCGCTGGCGCAGGAGGCGCCGGACGCCGCGATGCCGAAGGCGATCAAGCGCTACACCGACACCCGCGCCGATTGTTTCCTGCCCGACGAGCGGCAGGATTACGACGAATGGATCGACCAGTTCCGCGAGACCATACCCGGCTGCGAGATCGGCGTGATCCCGCCGCAGCGCACGATCCAGTCCTACCGCGTCTACAAGCGGGGCTCGAACCGGGTCATCGACTGCTCGACGCTGCGCAAGAACGAATTCGGCACGCGCTTCCTCGACACCTATCTCGAGGAGGTCGTGTCGCGGAGCGAGGCGGCCGCCGACTCGCCCAAGGCGGCGGCCTGCGCCGCCAACATGCTCCACGCCTGGGCGGGCGCGGATGCGATGACGCGGCTCGGCGACGATGGCAACACGAACCAGAGTCAGCACAAGATCAGCTGGACGCTCGGCGGGCTGTCGGCGGCCTATTTCGCGCATCCCGAGGTGCGCGAGGCCGCGAGGGAGATCGCCACGGAGAACGGGACGGCCGATGACGAGATCATCGCCTGGTTCCGTGAGCTGACAGGCCCGGTCTCGGCGATGATCGACCGGGAGCGCAAGGCCAAGAACGAGGACAATCTCCAGTACTGGCGCGGCTATGCGATCCTGCCCACGGCCTTCATGGCCGAGGACGCGGAGCTGATGGCGCAGAGCCGCCGCGTCTTCGACGCCGCGCTCGACCAGGTGACGATGGGCTCGAAGGACCCGAGGAACGACGGCTTCCTGCCGCTCGAGATGGAGCGGGGCGACCGGTCGCTGCACTACCAGACCTATGCGAGCATGCCCGTTCTCGCCATGGCGATGATGTCCAAGGCGCGGGGCTGCGGCTTTCTCGAAAGCGACGCGCAGCGGGAACGCCTGACGCTGATGCTCAGCCGGGCGCTGGAGGGGCGCGCGCAGCCCCGGATCGTCGCCCGCCAGGTCGCGCGGTATTCGAAGAACGGCAAGGCGGTCGAACAGAAGAAGACCTCGACGGTGCGCGACGCCGCGCAGCTCATCTATCTCGCCTATCAGATCGACCCGGCGCTCTACGAGGCGGTCGATGCCAACCTCGCCGCCTTCATCGGCGAGCCCGCCCCGGTCTACAAACCCTCCGTTGGCCAGAAGGCGAGCTATGACCGGCTTGGCGGCGACTACCGGGCTCTGGCCAAGGCGGCGAAGCGCGACGGACCGCCACCGGCGCCACTCGCGGCGGTCTGCGAGGCCGGGGGCTGATCGGGCCGCGGGCTAAGGGCACCGGCCTGATGACCCCGGATCGGGACCCCGGAACCGAAAGCGCGGCGGGTGCGCTCGCGTGCAGATCCCGCCCCACTCTCAGCCCGATTGTCAGCACAGCCTGATATGGGCTCGGCGGAGCTTACTGGTCCTTGTCCGGCGCTTTCGCGCCGCGCCGCGCCCGAACGGTCCCAGCCGCGGATCTCGCAGCGGACTTCGGTCCAGGTTTGGCGGCCTTGGCGTCGGGCTTGGCGGCGGGTTTGGCGGCGGGTTTGGCCTCGGCCTTGACCTCGGGTTTGGCGGCCGGCTTGATCTCGGCCCCGACCTCCGCCCCCGCTTCCACCCTGCCCCCGGCCGCCTCGTCGTCGGCCTTGTCGAAGCGATGCTTCACGTAGCTGCCGGGAGCGGGTTCGACCACGCCATGCACCGCGCCGGGCTCCCGGGCCGGGACCATGCCACCCGAATGCTTCCCGAGCCAGGCGTCCCAGTCCACCCACCAACTGCCGGGCGTTTCCTCGGCGGCGGGCAGCCAGTTGTCGAGTTCCGCCCCGCTCATGTCAGGGTTGGTCCAGAACTGGTACTTGCCGAGCGCCGGCGGGTTGACCACGCCCGCGATATGGCCCGAGCCGGAAAGGACGAAGCGGAGGTCGGCCCCGGTCATTTCCTTCGCGCCGCGATAGACGGATGCCGCCGGCGCGATGTGATCCTCGCGCGTCGCCACGTGATAGACCGGCCCCTTGATGTCGGAAAGCGTCACCGGCACGCCGCGCACGCTGAAGGCGCCCTGCGCGAGCGCGTTCCGGACGTAGAACTGCTGCAGATAGAAGCCGTGCACCTTCGCCGGCATCGCGGTCGAATCCGCGTTCCAGTAGAGCAGGTCGAACGGAAACGGCTCCTTGCCGAGCATGTAGTTCGAGACGACATAGCCCCAGATCAGGTCATTGGCGCGCAGCATGTTGAACGCCTGCGCCATCTTGTCGGCGGGCATGTAGCCCTTGTGCATGTCCTCGTCGATCAGGCCGATCGTCTGCTCGTCGACGAGGATCTGCAATTCGCCGGCGTCCTCGAAATCGAGCTGGGCGGTGAAGAAGGTCGCCGAGGCGACGCGCTTGTCGCCGGTCTTGCCCATATAGGCGAGCATCGTGCCCGCGAGCGTGCCGCCGACGCAGTAGGAGGCGATGTTGAGGCTCTCCTGCCCGGTCTCCCGCAGCGCCTCGTCGATCGCCGCCGACATGCCGTTGAACATGTAGCTGTCCCAGGTCTCGCCGCCGTGCCGTTCGTCGGGGTTCACCCAGGAAATCATGAAGACGGTATGCCCCTGTTCCGTCAGCCATTTGACCAGGCTCTTCTTCGGATTGAGGTCCAGGACGTAGAACTTGTTGATCCAGGGCGGCACGATCAGGAGCGGCTTGGCGCGGACCTGCTCGGTCGTCGGCGCGTATTGTATGAGCTGAAGGATCTGGTTCTGCCAGATCACCGATCCGGGCGAGACGGCGGTGTTGCGCCCGACCTCGAAGGCGTCCATGTCGGTCTGGCGGATCAGGAGCTTGCCCTTCCCGCGCTCCAGATCCTCGAGCATCATCCGGAGCCCCCGGACCAGGTTGTCGCCCTTCTCGTTGAGCGTCGCCTCGAGCACTTCCGGGTTGAGCGCGAAGAAATTCGCCGGGTTCATCGCCTCGGCGAACTGGCGGGTGTAGAAGGTCGCCTTCTTGCGCTCCTTCGGGCTCATCTCGCCGACCGTCCCGACGGTGTCCTGAACGAAGCCCGAGGTCAGCAGATATGATTGCTTCAGATAGTCGAAGACCGCGTTCTCGCTCCAGTCCTTGTGGGCGAAGCGCTTGTCGGCCTTCATCATGTGCGGCAGGTCGATCTTCTCCGGCACGTCCTTCGCACCGAGCCAGCGCAGCATCGAATGCTGCCAGAGCGCGCTCTGCGCCGACCAGTATTCGAGCGTCTTGTCCGCGACCTGTTTGGGGTTGTCCCAGATCTGCCGGTAAAGCTCGGCGAAGGTCGGAAAGGTGTTGAGCGGGTCGATGTGGCGCGGCGCGCCTTCCTGCATCTGCGCTTCCAGGAATTTCTGCCAGATCTGACCCGAGATGTCGAAGACCTCGGCCATGTTCTGCGCGACATGCTGCCCCTGCTCGGCGAGCGTCTGATCGTCCTTGGCATCCGCGGGCATTGGTTTCCCCTTCTGGCATGATCCGGCGAGCTTGCCGCCCGGCTTCGGCATCGATAGTCTGCGCCGCCGATACTACTGGCACCGCCATGGGCGCGCCAGCGACGAAACACCAATGCGCGGGACCGACATGCCATCCTCCGGCACCCTTCCGGGCCGGTTTTCTCCCGGCTCCCGGCCCGGCCGCGGACGGACCCGTCCCGGCCCGGCCGGCCTCGCGGCGGTCGTCATCGCGGGTTGCCTCTCGGGGCTGCTCGCGGGCTGCGAGGCCCCGCCCGAGGCGCGGTTTCCGATCTCCGAGAAAGCGGCGGCGCTTCCGCATCCCGAGCTTGGCGAGACGGCGCGCTTCGGCCGTGTCGCCGAGCAATCGGGCACCACCGCGGAGAGCATCGACGCCGAGCGGGCCGCTCTCGCCGCGCGGGCGGAGAGCCTGCGTGCCCGGGCCGCCGAGCTTTCCGGCCCGATCATCGACGAGGAGAACCTCGCGCGACTGGCGACCGCGCGCGACGAAGGCATCGCGCCCCCGACGCCGTCCGAGGCGGCCCCATCCGAGCCAGCCGCGTCCGATCCACCGCCAGCCGAGCCCCTATCAGCCGAACCGCCAGCCGAATAACTCCCCAGCCGACAGGTTTCCGATGCTCTCCGATTTCGCCAAGAATGCGATCATCCTCGGCCTGCTCGGCGCCGTCGGCCCGTTCGCGATCGACATGTATCTCCCGGCGATGCCGACGATCGCCGCCGATCTCGGCACGACGACGGCGGCGACGCAGATGACGCTGATGGTCTTCTTCCTCGCCTTCGGCCTCTGCCAGCTGATCTACGGACCGGTCTCCGACATGACGGGCCGCCGCCCGCCGCTGCTCTTCGGGCTGGTGCTCTTCGGCTTCGCCTCGCTGGCCTGCGCGGTCGCGCCCTCGATCGAATGGCTGATCCTCGCGCGCTTCCTGCAGGGCGTCGGCGCCTCGGCGGTGATGGTGATCCCGCGCGCGATCATCCGCGACCGCTACCGCGGGATCGAGGCGACGCGGATGATGGCGCTCGTCATGCTGGTGATCAGCATCGGGCCGATGCTGGCGCCGCTGATGGGCAGCCTGCTGATTCTCGCCTTCGGCTGGCGCTCGGTCTTTCTCGGCATCCTCGCGGCCGGGCTCGTCAGCCTCTATCTGGTGATCTTCGTCCTGAAGGAGACGCATCCGAGCGAGAAGCGCGTGGCGCTCAGCTTCGCCGCCCTCAGGGCCGGTTTCGGCACGCTGATCCGCGATCCGGTCTTCATCGGCCTCAGCTGCATCGGCGGGCTCGGCATGGCGAGCTTCTTCGCCTTCCTCGCCGCGTCCTCCTTCCTCTACATCGAGCGTTTCGGACTGACGCCGCTCCAGTACAGCATCGCCTTCTCGACGAACGCGATCGGCTTCTTCGCCGCCTCGCAGTTCGCGGCGCGGCTCGGCGCGCGGCATGGCCCGGTCAAGGTGGTGAAGACCGCCGTCGCGGGCTACGCGGTGGCCATGCTGGCGCTGCTCGCGATCACGCTCGCCGGCGTCGACAGCCTGCCGGTGCTGATGGCGCTGCTGTTCGGCGGCTTCGCCTTCCTCGGCCTGGTGATCCCGACCGCGATGATCCTCGCGCTCGAGGAACATGGCGAGATCGCGGGCATCGCCTCGGCGCTCGGGGGTACGTTGCAGATGGTGCTGGGCGCGCTCTCGATCGTGGTGGTGAGCGCGCTCTCGAACGGCACGGCGCTGCCGATGGTTGGAACGATCGCCGGTTGCGCCACGATCGCCTTCATCCTGTCGCGAACCACCCTGCGCCGCCTCGGCACCGGCGCGGTCCTTTAAAGCGGCGCCCCGCCGAGCCGGCGATCAGGGAGCCGTCAGGACTCCATCACCGTCTCGAACCCCTCGAACCGGGGCCCGCCGACATAGAGCGGCTTGCGCTCGCCCGCGCCGGCATGGGCGTGGCGGAACTGCTCGGAGCGGGTCCAGGCCTCGAAGGCGGCGCGGTCCTCCCAGAAGGAATGCGAGATATAGAGCGTATGCTCCTCCGTGCTCGGCCCCTTCAGGAGCCGGAAGCTCCTGAACCCCGGCACCTCGTGAAGCCGGCTGTCGCGGTTGCGCCAGGCGTCCTCGAAGGCCGCCTCGGAGCCCGGGACGATCCGGAACCGGTTCATTGCCACGAACATGCTTCACCTCCTGACTTGACCCGCGCCCCTCCGCGGGGCGTCGCGCCCCGCACCATCGCCAAGCCGGGCCGTCGCCGCAACCCCGACGAAAAAGCCCCGCGCGACGCGGGGCTCTTCGGTGGATGCGCGGCGAGTGGGCTCAATCCTCGTCGTCATCCTCGGCGGGGGCGAGCCCCGCGAACAGGCTCTCGGCATCGGCCTTGGCATCCTCGCGCGTGCGCTCGCCGCCGCCGCCGATCTTGAAGTTCTCAAGCCCGGAGATGTTGGAGGGAATCCGCGTGTCCGCGTCCTGGCTGAGCGATTCCTGGGTCGAGACCAGCTTCATGCGCTCTGCGTCGGTCATCACCTCGTCCTTGCCCTGCTTCGCCACGGCCTTGGCGACCGCGATGTCGAGCTCGGACTGCTTGCACATGCCGAGCGCCACCGGATCGACCGGCGAGATATTGGCGATGTTCCAGTGCGTGCGCTCGCGGATCGACTCGATCGTCGGCTTGGTCGTGCCGACCAGCTTCGCGATCTGCCCATCCGAAAGCTCGGGGTGGAACTTGACGAGCCAGGCGATCGCCGCCGGCCGGTCCTGCCGCTTCGAGAGCGGGGTGTAGCGCGGACCCTTGCGCTTCTGCTCGCCCTCCGCGGCCGGGTTGCGCCAGAGCCTGAGGGTCGCACGCGGGTCCTTCTCGCAGCGTGCGATCTCCTCGGCGGTCAGCTGCCGGTTGGCGATCGGATCGAAACCCTTGATCCCCTGAGCCACCTCGCCATCGGCGATACCGTTGACCTCAAGCTCGTGAAGGCCGCAGAATTCGGCGATCTGCCGGAAGGTGAGCGTGGTGTTCTCCACCAGCCAGACGGCGGTCGCGCGTTGCATCAATGGAAGCGCCATGAGCCGAATCTCCTCCTGTCGAACAAAACTCTCCCCGAGCCGAAAACTCGGGGGTGCCGGAGCACGCGAAACGGTCTTCGTGGGGAATGCGCCTCGCTATATAGGGGTTGTCTCGCGAATGATAAAGGGGCTTCGCAGGCCAGCCGCGTCGAACCTGCTCGCGGGGCTTCTGATCGCGGGCGCGATGACGGCCCCGGCCGGGCCCGCGCGGGCGCAACCAGCCGGCGATTTCGACTATTACGTGCTCGCCCTCAGCTGGAGCCCGACCTGGTGCGCGAACGAGGTCGCCGCCGGCGATCCGCCGGAGCAGTGCGCCCCGGAGCGTAAGCTCGGCTTCACCCTGCACGGGCTCTGGCCGCAATACGCGGACGGCGGCTGGCCGGAATACTGCGACACCCATGCGCGAGACCCGTCCCGGGGCCAGTCCGCGGCGATGAGCGACATCATGGGCTCTCGGGGACTGGCCTGGTATCAGTGGAAGAAGCACGGGCGCTGTTCCGGCCTCGCGGCGGATGACTACTACGGCCTGTCGCGGCGCGCCTTCGAGCGGATCAGCCTGCCCGAGATCGGCGGCGAGATGCTGGCCAATGTGATCGAATTCGACTTCATCGCGCAGAACCCCTGGCTCCAGCCCGACGACCTGATCGTGACCTGCGCCGACGGCAAGCTTCGCGAGGTGCGGATCTGCCTGTCGCGCGATCTCGAGCCCCAGGCCTGCGCGCGCGACGTTCAGGAGGACGGCTGCCGGGGCGACCGCCCGCTGACCATCCCGCCGATCCCCTGATCCCGACCCCCGCGGCGATGCGTCGCCATCGCGCCGGTTCCGGCGGCCGGTCCCGTGCGCGGCCGGTAGCCATCCTGCCCATGATGCGTCGGTACAACAGTCCGAACCGTTTCGTCTCGATTTAAGTTGACTGTTTCAGTCATGAATCGCTAACGGGATCTGGTACCCACCCGGTCGCGGTCGCCGCCGCGCCCTCCCCTGAAAGGACTTCCCCCCCATGAGAGGAGACCACGGTCCCCGACTTCGCGATCTTCTGGGAGCCAGCCTTCTAGCCACCGGATATCTGTCCATTCCCGCCCACGGGCAGGATATCCCGCTCGAGACCACCCCGCTCGAGACCGCCCCCGTCGCGGACGAGACCTTCGTGCTCGACGAGATGGTCGTCACCGCTTCCGGCTACCAGCAGACCGTCACCGAGGCTCCCGCGAGCATCTCGGTGATCCCCCGCGAGGAACTGGAGACCGGCTCCTTCCGCGACCTGACCGACGCGGTGCGCCGCGCGCAGGGCGTAACCGTGACAGGAGTTGCGAACGAGAGCGACATCCTGATCCGCGGTCTGCCGGGCAGCTACACGCTGATCCTGGTCGACGGCGTTCGCCAGGGCACGCGCGAATCGCGTACCAACGGCAGCGCCGGCGTCGAGCAGCGGCTGATCCCGCCGCTCGAAGCCATCGAGCGCATCGAGGTTCTGCGCGGCCCGGCATCCACCCTCTACGGCTCCGACGCCGTGGGCGGCGTCATCAACATCATCACCCGCAAGGTGGCGGAAGAACCGGTCTATTCGCTGACCTTCGAACAGACCTTCCAGGAAGATCGCGACTACGGCGACACCACCATCGGGCGGGTCTACGCCTCGGTTCCGCTCGTCGGAGACAGGCTCGGCCTGCAGGTCTGGGGCAGCGCGCTCGGCCGCGACGAGGACGAGATCCTCGACGGCACCGCCGACCGCGAGGATTACGACATCGGCGGCCGATTGACCTGGGCGCCGAACGCGGAGAACGCCTTCATGCTCGACGCCGGCATCTCCCGGCTGCGGAACGAGTACAATCCCGGCGCCAGCCTCGACGAAACCTCGGGGCAAAGCACGAGCCACAACGAGCGCGACTACTTCCGGCTGAGCCACGAAGGTACCTATTCCTGGGGCCAGACCTTCCTCTCGGCGCAGACCGAAACCGGCGAGCGCACCAACTACGCCGAGGAAGTCCCGGGCGCTGGCCTCGTCGAGAACCTCCGCAGCCCCGAGGTCCGCAACAACGTCTTCGACGCGCGCACGGTGATCCCGCTCTCCTTCGCGGGCGACCACACGCTCAGCGTCGGCGGCCAGTATTTCGACGCGATCATCAACGACCAGAACCCGGGCCTTCGCGACCTGGAAGACCGGGAATACTCGGCCTATCAATGGGCGCTCTTCGCCGAGGACGAATGGTGGATCACCAACAGCTTCGCGCTGACCGCCGGCCTCCGGATGGACAACCACGAGACTTATGGCGAGCATTTCTCGCCCCGGCTCTACGGCGTCTACAACCTGTCGAGCAACTTCACGCTCAAGGGCGGCGTCTCGACCGGCTTCCGCGCTCCCGAGATCCGCAACGTGGCGCCGGGCTATGCCTATACGACGGGCGGCGGCGGCTGTTTCTACGGGCCGGAGGACGAGCTCCCCGAGGGCCTGAACCCCTGCGCCGTCATCCTCGCGAGCGACGATCTCGAACCCGAAACCTCGGTCAACTACGAGGCGGCGCTGCTCTATGACAACCTGTCGAACTTCTCGGCCGGCGCGACGCTGTTCTTCACCAAGTTCGAGGACAAGATCAGCAACGAGCGCGTCTACAACGAAGACGGCTCCTTCGCACGGTGGGAAGAGGACCCGAACTACACGCTCTTCCGCAACTTCAATATCGACGAAGCGGAGATCAAGGGCATCGAACTGACGGCGAGCTACAGCCCGACCGACACGATCGCGATCAGTGCGAACTACACCTACACCGATTCCGAGCAGAAGACCGGCACCTATGCCGGTCTGCCGCTGACCCGGACGCCGGAGCACGCCGGCAACATCCGGGTGGACTGGCAGACGCCGATCCCGGAGCTTTCGACCTACGCGGCCGGCTACTACATCGGCGATCAGCTGAACGCCGGGCTCCGGATCGGCGACGCGGGCGAGCCCGTCTACGCGGATGACGGCGTCACGGTGCTCGCGCGCGAGTATCCGGGATACTTCACGGGCGACATCGGCGCGACCTACCGTCTCAACGAGACCGTGACGCTGAACGGCGGCGTCTACAACGTCGGCGACGTCGCCGGCGCGCCCGAGGAGTACAACTCCATCGTCGAGGGCCGGCGCTACTGGTTCTCGGTCAACGCGACGTTCTGAGCGGGCCGATCCGACGCGGAAGGCCGGTCCATCGCGGGCCGGCCTTTCCCGTTTCAGACGACGCTGAGCACGATCTTCCCGACATGGGCGGAGCTTTCCATCCGCGCATGCGCCTCCGCCGCCTCCTCGAGCGGGAAGACCCGGTCCATCACCGGCGCGATCCGGCCCGAGGCGAGATGGGGCCAGACCTCGCGCTCCAGCGCCTCGGCGATCCGGGCCTTGCTCTCGATCGACTGGGGACGCAGCGTCGAGCCGGTGAGCGTCAGCCGCTTCGACATCACGAGCGCGAAGTTGAGCTCGACCTTCGACCCGCCGAGGAAGGCGATCATCACCATCCGCCCGTCGGGCGCCAGCGCCCGGACGCCGCGCGGGATGTAGTCGCCGCCGACCATGTCGAGGATCAGGTTCACCCCCTGCCCGCCGGTCGCCTGTTTCACCACCTCGACGAAATCTTCCTCGCGGTAGTTGATCGCGATCTCGGCGCCAAGATCGCGGCAGGCGGCGCATTTCTCCGCGGATCCCGCGGTCGCGAAGACCCGCGCGCCCCTGAGCGCGGCGAGCTGGATCGCCGTCGTGCCGATGCCCGACGAGCCGCCGTGGACGAGAAAGCTCTCGCCCGCCTGGAGACGCCCACGTTCGAAGACATTGCTCCAGACGGTGAAAAAGGTCTCGCAGAGCGCCGCCGCCTCGGTCATCGTCAGATCGCCGGGGACGGGAAGCGCATGGGCCTCGGACGTCACCACGTATTCGGCGTAACCCCCGCCCGGCAGCAGGGCGCAGACCGGATCACCGACCCGCCAGCGGGTGACGCCGGGTCCGACCTCGGCGACCACGCCCGCGCATTCGAGCCCGGGCAGGTCGGAGGCGCCCGGCGGCGGTGCATAGGCGCCCGCGCGTTGCAGCGCATCCGGCCGGTTCACGCCCGCGGCATGCACCGCGATCAGGATCTCGCCCGCGCCCGGCACCGGCGTCTCCCGCTCGGCAAGCCTCAGCACCTCCGGTCCGCCCGGCTCCGTGATCTCGATCACCCGCACGCCGTTCCTCCATTCCTCTGTTCATTCGCAACGGCGTAACACAGGGTGGCCGGCGCCCCCACTGGCCGTTGGTCGCAACTTTTCGACGTTCCGCCGATTTCCTCGCGGTGCCGGTCGCGGCTGGTGCCGTCGCGTTCCCTCCGGCCGCGTTCGGCGGATGCGCCCCCGTCAGTCTTTCTGCCAGCCCGGCAGATCGCGCGGCGGCAGGTCCACCGGCGGGCGCACATGGGCGAGCAGCTTCCGGGGGCCACTCAGCACGGCCTGTGCGAAGGGATTGGCGCGCAGCTTCGCCTTCGCCTTCTCAAAGCGCATCAGATCGTCGATCCGGCGCCGGGTGAAATCGCGGGTCCGCGGGAAACCGGGCTCGTCGTCGCCGAGCCAGTAGAGCAGCACCGAGGAATAGATCGCCGAGAGCGTCGCCCGCTTGGAGTACCAGTTGTAGTCGTCGCTGGTGTCCCCGAGCACGTTCCAGATCGTGTCCGCGGTGTGCCAGAGCGCGCGGGCGCCCTCGGCCGCGTAGGGCGGCAGGGCGAAAAGGGCGGCGCCCCGACGAACCGCGTCCTTCTCGGTCGCCACCAGATCGAGGCGGGTGTCGATCGCGACCGCGACCTTGTCGCGGAACCGGAGCCCTTCGAGGTCCATCGCCGCGATCCGTCCCGCGAGGGCCTTGTCGCGTGTGTTGTGGAAGGCGATCAGGAGGTCGAGGCCGCCCCGCGGAAACTCGAACCGCGCGAGCCCCGGCTCGATGCCCGCGTCCTGGGTGGCGAACCTCAGGGTTTTCTCGGTCCAGCCGTCGAAGGGAACATGCGGCAGCGCGGCGGCGATCAGCCGGGCACGCAGGTCCGCGCCCGCCCCCGCCTCATCGGCGCCATCGGAGGGTTGGGCCTTCGGATCACGGGACGAATCGCCAAGAGAATCACCAGGCGGCGCGTCGGTCGAGGCATTCGTAGAACCACTGGCCGGATCACCGGACGTCCGGGCTTCCTGGGGTTTCTCGGGCGAATCGGGCATGCACGCTCCTTCATCCGGTCGCTCCGACCGGCGCATCGAACTCGAGCTGACAGGTGGACAGAACCTGTCTGATCCCCTATATAGCGCGCTCCTGCCGATTTTCGAAACGCTAGACTGGAAGGTGGTGACTACACGTGCAGGTAATGGTTCGTGACAACAACGTCGATCAGGCGCTCCGTGCTCTCAAGAAGAAGCTGCAGCGCGAAGGCGTGTTCCGCGAGATGAAGCTGAAGCAGCATTTCGAGAAGCCCTCCGTCAAGAAGGCTCGCGAAAAGGCCGAGGCGGTGCGTCGCGCGCGCAAGCTGGCGCGCAAGAAGATGCAGCGCGAAGGTCTGCTCTGAGGCTACTCCAGACCATACGAATGCTCGCGCGGCCCGAACGCCGCGCTCCGCCAGAACCCCCGGGGCCCCGCCTCGGGGGTTTTTCGTCGAGGGGCGTCACGTGCGCCGGGCAGGTCCGCGCGTCAGGGTTTCGGGCTCTTCCGGTCGGTCCTCCGCGGGGAGGCGACGGCGCTCCCGATCCGCTCAGACCTGCTCCCCCTCACGCCTTCGGCCCCGGCGCCGCGGCGTCCTCCTGTTCCCAGACCTTGTTCTGCCCCTCGTCGGTTTCGTAGATCCGCCGCGTCTCCACGCCCGGAATGACGGCGAAATCCTCGCGAATCGATTCGGGGAAGAAGGTCGTGCCGACGCCCGTGAAGGGTGGCACCGTCTGGACAACGCGGCTGACGGCGATCGCGCATTCCATCTTCAGGCTCTGGCCGTAGGCCATCGCATTCGCGAGAATCCTGTCCGCCTGTTCCTTCGTCACCGACACGCGCTGGATCTCGACGAAATAGTCGAAACGCGCGTGATAGCGCTCGTAGTAATCCACGAAACGCGGCGTCATGCCGTAGTGGATGTCGCCCGCGCGGGGCAGATCCGGATGGGTGAAGGTCCCGGCGGGATCGAACAGCACCTGCTGGTCGCCGTTGATCAGGAGGCCCGAATGCGCGGAACTCCCCGAGCGCTCGTCCACCATGGACATGAGCGTGATCGAGGGCTGCTCGGAGCTCACATACCGGGCGCGCGCGATCTCGTCGGGGGTCGCGGGCGTGTAGATCTCGCAGCCGGACAGCACGGCCGCGGCGAGCACGGACAGCAGAAGTCGGATCAGCACCGTGAACGAACTTTCCCGGGATGGCTCAGCTGTTGAACAGCGCGAGGAAGATGAGCACGAGGATCGCGCCGCCGAAGAGATAGACCCAGAACCGCATGAAGGCCGCGAACATCCTTTCGTGCTCCTTGATGTCCATCGTCCCGGGAACATGCTCGGTCGTGGGGTGATGCTCGGCCATTCGTGAACTCCGTCGTCTTCGTACCCCTCGCCGGGGCTCGCGGCACTCTAGCGTCCCGAGGCGCCGCTGTCAGCGCCAATCGGTACCTCGCGCGCGGCCCCGGGACTCTCCATCACACGCGCGATTGTGCGCGCGCACGCGGCCTTCGCGCTTTTCGCGCGCGCGGCGAAAGGGTACACATACGAACGAGGCCAGCCCGGGGGCGGCGGGCTGCCACGCGGGGGACGCCTTGGACCTCATGAACACGATCATGCTATCGGACACGCCCCGCGGCGTTCGGGCGGCGGTGGGCATACTGCGTCAGGGCGGGACAGTGGCCTTCCCGACCGAGACCGTCTACGGCCTCGGCGGGGATGCGACCAATGATCAGGCGGTCGCGCGGATCTTCGCCGCCAAGGGACGGCCCAGCTTCAACCCGCTGATCGTCCATGTGAGCGACCTCGCCCAGGCCGAGGCGATCACCGAGATGTCGTCGGAGGCGCGCGCGCTCGGCGCCGCCTTCTGGCCGGGGCCGCTCACGCTGGTCCTGCCGCGTCGGGCGGCGTCCGATCTGTCGGAACTCGCCACGGCCGGCCTGCCGACGGTCGCGATCCGGGTGCCCGACCACGATCTCGCGCGGCGGCTCCTTGGCGAGTTCGGCGGTCCGCTGGCCGCGCCCTCGGCCAATCTCTCCGGCCGGGTCAGCGCGACGCGGCCCGAGCACGTGATGGACGGGCTCGATGGCCGGATCTCCGGCGTCTTCGACGCCGGTCCGACCCGGGTCGGGCTCGAATCGACGATTCTCGCCTTCGACGGCGACATCCCCGTGCTGCTCCGCCCCGGCGGCCTCCCGGTCGAGGCCATCGCCGAGGCGCTCGGCCGCCCGGTCGACACCCGCGCGGCGCGCCACATCACCGCGCCGGGCCAGCTCGCCTCGCATTACGCGCCGCGTGCGCGGCTGCGGCTCGAAGCGTCGGGTCCGGGGCCGGACGAGGTCTGGCTGGGGTTCGGTCCGGTCTCGGTGCTGCGGCCGGGGCTGAACCTGTCGCCGAGCGGTGACCTCATGGAAGCGGCGGCGAATCTCTTCGCGCATCTGCGCGCCGCGGATGCGCTCGCCACGGAGACAGGCGTCCGGCGGATCGCGGTCGCGTCCGTGCCGCGCACCGGCCTCGGTCTCGCGATCAACGACAGGCTCGAAAGGGCGGCGGCGCCGCGACCGGAGGATTACGCCGCGGCCCTGTGAACCCGCGGTCTTCAGGCCCTGTGGTCCGCGCGATCTCCGGGCGTGGCTTCCGCGGCGGCATACCCGACGATCACGCCCGGCCGCCCTCGGCTGAGAGAAGCCGCGGATCGATCGAGATCGAACGCAGCGCCCCGGCCCATTTCGCGTCGTCGTCGCTCCCGAAGACGAGATCCTCCGTTCCGGGCGCGGTCAGCCAGCCATTGGCCTGGATCTCGGCCTCGAGCTGCCCCGGTCCCCAGCCCGAGTAGCCCAGCGCGAGCAGGGCGCTGTTCGGACCCTGGCCGTTCGCGATGTCGCGCAGGATGTCCACGGTCGCGGTCATCGCGAAATCCTCGTTCACCCTGAGGCTCGATTCCTCGACGTGATACTCGCCCGAATGCAGCACGAAGCCCCGGCCATGCTCCACCGGGCCGCCGAAATGCACCCGCGTCTCGGGCATCATCGCGCCCTGGGGAATCTCGAGCTGTTCGAGCAGGTCGGAGAACCGCAGGTCGGTCGCGGGCTTGTTGACGATCAGCCCCATCGCCCCCCGCTCCGAATGCGCGCAGACGAAGACGAGCGCGCGTTCGAATCTGGGATCTCCCATGCCCGGCATGGCAATGAGGACCTGTCCCACGAGAAAGCTGGCTTCGGCACTGTTCATCGAGGCAAAGGTAAACCCAAGCCACGCTTTTACAATGGACAATCATCAGATCGCGCCCGCCGCGCCGGGGCGCGAATCCGCGGGGCTCGCCGCGATGTGACCGGTCCGTGCGTCGCCGGGGACTTCCGCTGGGCCGCGCGACGTGGAAAATGGGGGGATCATGTTTCACGCCGCCCCGCCATCGCTGATCCTCCCCGCCCTGGTCGCCGCGCTTCTCGCCGGAGGCGCCGTTCTGGCGCCGGGTGATGCCGGCGCCGCCCCCGCGGCACGTGCCGACCTCGCCGACGGCGTCGCGCGCGTGTCGCTGATCGACGGCTGGCGCACCCCGGAGGGCGGCGTCGTCGCGGCGATCGCAATCAAGCTCGCGCCCGGCTGGCACACCTACTGGCGCAACCCGGGCGACATCGGCATGCCGCCCAGCTTCGACTGGAGCGGGTCGCGCAATCTCGCGGGCGTCGCGATCAGCTGGCCGAAGCCGAAGGTCTTCGAGACCTTCGGCGACCGCTCGATCGGCTACGAGGGCGGTGTCGTCCTGCCGATCACGCTCACGCCGCGCGACCCGTCGCGCCCCGTCGATCTCGCGCTCGACCTCGTGATGGGCGTCTGCGCCGAGGTCTGCGTGCCGGACGGAGGCAGTCTGGCGGCGACCTTCGGGCCGGAACCGCGCGGCGATGCCGAGCCGGCGCCGATCCGCGCCGCCTTCGCCGACCGGCCGCGGACGGAGAAGGAAGCCGGTGTCGCGAGCGTGACCTGCGATCTCGCGCGAAGGCCGGAGGGGCTGGAAGTCACGGCGACGGTCAATTTCAACCGGCGCGCCGAGCCGGGGCAGGTCGCGGTGATCGAAAGTTCCCAGCCCGGTCTCTGGATCGGTGCTTCCGAAACCCAGACGCTGGAACGATCGCTGGTCGCCCGGGCGCCGATCGAAGCCGGATCGGGCGCGATCGATCGGGGCGATCTGCGTATGACCCTGGTCAGCGCGGAGGATGCGATCGACATCGAGGGCTGTGACGCTTCGACGCAACAGCTTTCCGCCGCGCGCTGAGCGGACCGTCCCGGGGCTCCGCCTTGCACGGCGATGACACCACGCACATCTTGCAAACCGAGGAGCCCGCGCCCGAACCGGCGCGCTGGAAGCCGCTCCCCGACGCGCGGAGGGATGTCTGGTGATCAAGATCCGCTGGTCGACGGCGGAGGACGCCGGCGCCCTGGCCCGGCTTCACGCCGCGTCCTGGCGCAACGCCTACGCGGGCATCCTCGCGCGGCCGGTGATCGACCGCATGATCTCCTACCGCGGCGCCAGCTTCTGGCGGCGGGCCGGCGGCGGCGGACGCGCGCTGGTCCTCGGGCTCGACGGCACGCTGCTCGGCTATGCGACGATGGGCTTCGACCGGCGCGCGATCCGGGCCGGGGACCGGACCACGGGCGAGATCTTCGAGCTTTACCTCGCCCCCGAGGCGCAGGGCCTCGGCCTCGGCCGCCGGCTCTTCCAGGCCGCGCGGGGCGAACTCGAGGCCTACGGTTTCAGCCGGCTGCGCGTCTGGGCGCTGGCCGAGAACGAGGTCGGATGCCGCTTTTATCGCGCCCTCGGCGGGCAGGAGCGCGAGCGGGCGGTCGAACGGATCGGCGGCCGCGACGTCGAGAAGATCGCCTTCCGCTGGGACTGAGGCGACGTGCCGCCGCGCCGGCCCGGCGAAACTCCGCCGTAGCCACGGCGTTCCGGAAATGGCAACAATTACCCCACAGCCGCCTAAGGAGGCGGCCAACGGGAGGTAAGATCCATGCTGACGCGTCGCAGCTTCAACGCCCTGACCGGGGCAGCCGCGGTCACCCTGTCGGCCCCCGGCATCATCCGGGCCCAGGGCACCGTCACGATCAAGTTCAGCCATGTCGTCGCACCCGACACGCCGAAGGGCAAGGGCGCGCTCAAGTTCAAGGAACTGGCCGAGCAATACACCAACGGCGCCGCCGTCGTCGAAGTCTATCCCAACAGCCAGCTCTACAAGGACAAGGAAGAACTGGAGGCGCTGCAACTCGGCGCGGTGCAGATGCTCGCGCCGTCGCTCGCGAAGTTCGGCCCGCTCGGCGCGCAGCAGTTCGAGCTCTTCGACCTGCCGATGCTCTTCGATGGCCGCGACCAGCTTCGCAAGATCACCGAGGGCGAGATCGGCGCGCAGCTTCTGGGGCTCCTGGAGGACAAGGGCATCTCGGGCCTCGCCTACTGGGACAACGGCTTCAAGATCATGTCGGCGAACTCGCCGCTCATCGTCCCGGACGATTTCCTCGGGCTGAAGATGCGCATCCAGTCCTCGAAGATCCTCGAGGCGCAGATGGAGGCGCTCGGCGCCGTGCCGCAGGTCATGGCCTTCTCCGAGGTCTATCAGGCACTGCAGACCGGCGTCGTGGACGGGACCGAGAACCCGCCCTCCAACATGTACACCCAGAAGATGCACGAGGTGCAGTCCAACGCCACGCTCTCGCGCCACGGCTATCTCGGCTACGCGGTGATCGTGAACAAGCCGTTCTGGGACGGGCTGCCCGAGGATGTCCGCGCCAATCTCGACAAGGCGATGGCCGAGGCGACCGAATACGCGAACGGCATCGCCGAGGAGGAGAACGACAAGTCGCTCCAGGCGATGATGGACGCCGGCACCACCGAGTTCCACGAGATGACCCCCGAGGAGCGGGCGGAATGGGCCGAGGTGCTTCGCCCGGTGCATGAGGAGATGTCCGACCGCATCGGCGCCGACCTGATCCAGCAGGTCTACGACGCGCTCGGCACCGCGAGCTGACCCCTTCCGCCGACGGCGCGCCTGATCCGGGCGCGCCGAATTTCATTCGGGGCTTGCCATGTTCCTGCGCATCCTCGACCGTTTCGAAGAGATCCTGATCTCGGTCCTGATGGCGCTCGCCGTCCTGCTGATCTTCGTCGCGGTCGTCCATCGGTTTTCCATCGGCTACGCCGCCGATCTGGTCGGCTTCGCCCGATCCAACGACATGCCGGGCCTTCAGGACACCGCCCGGTCCATCTTCCGCGCGATCAATTCGATCAAGCTCACCTGGGCGCAGGAAGCCTGCATCTACCTCTTCGTCTGGATGGCCAAATTCGGCGCCGCCTACGGCGTGCGGATCGGCATCCATGTCGGCGTGGACGTGCTGGTGGAGCGGCTGACCGGCAAGGCGAAAACGATTATCACCGTGATCGCCATGTCGGGCGGCATCCTCTTCACCGCGATCATCGCCTGGATCGGCACCGATTTCGTCTGGCATGTGCGAAAGGGCGGGCAGGTTTCGCCCGACCTCGAGATGCCGATGTGGATCATCTATCTCGCCGTGCCGCTCGGCTCGGCGCTCATGTGCTTCCGCTTCGTCCAGGCGCTCTGGCGTTACCTCCGGACCGGGGAAATCGCACATCACGACCTCGGCGCGGTCGAAGGGGTGAAGGAGGAGGCGCGCGACGTCTCCAAGGGGGGCCACGGATGACCGCGCTCATCATCTTCCTGATCCTCGCGGTCCTCTTGACCACGGGGATGCCGGTCTCGATCGCGCTCGGCCTCACGGTCTTCTCCTTCCTGTTCTTCTTCGCCGACATCCCGATGGATTCGATCGCGCTGAAGCTCTTCACCGGGATCGAGAAATTCGAGATCATGGCGATCCCGTTCTTCATCCTCGCCGGAAACTTCCTGACCCATGGCGGGGTGGCGCGGCGCATGATCCGCTTCGCGACCGCGATGGTCGGCCACTGGTACGGCGGCATGGGCCTCGCGGCGGTGCTCGCCTGCGCGCTCTTCGCGGCGATCTCCGGCTCCTCGCCCGCCACGGTGATGGCGGTGGGCTCGATCCTCATCCCGGCGATGGTCCAGCAGGGCTATCCGCCGCGCTTCGGGGTCGGCACGGTGACGACGGCGGGCGGGCTCGGCATCCTGATCCCGCCCTCGATCGTCATGGTCATGTACGCGGTCGCCACTTCCGGCATGGTCGTGACCGGCCCCGAGGGTCAGCCGGTCAGTTCCGCCTCGATCGGCACGCTCTTCATGGCGGGGGTCATTCCGGGCATGCTGCTGGCCAGCATGCTGGGCGGCACGACGATCTACCGCGCCTGGAAGAACGACTATCCCCGGATGGAACAGGCGAGCTGGGCCGAGCGCTGGAAGGCGTTCCGCGAGTCCATCTGGGGGCTCATGCTCATCATCATCATCATGGGCGGCATCTACGGCGGCGTCTTCACGCCGACCGAGGCGGCGGCGGTGAGCGCGGTCTATGCCTTCGTCATCGCCGTCTGGGTCTATCGCGACATCCGCCTCCGCGACGTGCCGCGCGTGCTGCTCTCCTCGGCGGCGATGTCGGCGATGCTGCTCTACATCATCACCAACGCGGTCATGTTCGCCTTCATCCTGACCTCGGAGCAGATCCCGCAGGCGATGTCGGCCTGGATCGTCGATCAGGGCATGGGCAAGATCGGCTTCCTGCTCGTCGTGAACCTGCTCCTGCTCGCCATCGGCATGGTGATGGAACCCTCGGCGATCGTGCTCATCATGGCGCCGATCCTCTATCCGGTCGCGGTGAAGCTCGGCGTCGATCCGGTGCATTTCGGCATCATGATGGTCGTCAACATGGAGATCGGCCTCTGCTCGCCGCCCGTGGGGCTCAATCTCTACGTCGGCTCGGCGATCTCGAAGCTCGGGCTGACCGAGGTGACGCGCGCCGCGCTGCCCTGGCTCCTCACGGCGCTGGTCTTCCTGATGCTCGTGACCTATGTGCCGGAAATATCGCTGCTTCTGCCCCGGCTCCTGGGGATGAACTGAGGCGGGGAGGACGGAGCGCGCGGGCGGCCCGCGCGAGGAGCGAAGGATCACGAATGCCCCTCGACGCGCGGTTCGCCGGACTGGCCGGTGTGCTCCCGGCGGGCGTCATGCTCGCCATGATCGCCTATGAATACACCGGCCATCCGGTCGCCGCCGCGATCGCGGGCGCGCTCTCCCTCGGCGCGGTCGCGGCCTTCGGGATCAAGGCCCCGCCGTCGCGCACGCTCTTCATCCTCGTGGGCCTCATCCTCACCGTCTGGGCCGCGGCGACCCGGTCCGACTGGCTCGCCGGTGTCGGCACCGCGATCCTGCGCGGCAGCTTCATCGTCGCGCTCTTCACCGCGCTGACCGCGATCCGGAACGCGGCGATGAGTTCGCGCGAGATCGTCGCCTGCGGCCGGTTCCTCGCCCGGCAGCCGCCGGGCCTGCGCTATCTCGCGCTGACCATGGGCGGGCATTTCTTCGGCCTCGTCCTGCTCTACGGCTCGATCTCGCTGCTCGGCGGGCTCGCGGCCGAGAGCGTGGCGAGGGAGCGTGATCCCGAGATCGGGCGGATCAGACTGAGGCGCATGCTGCTCGCGGTGCATCGCGGTTTCGCGGCGACGCTCTGCTGGTCGCCGATCGCCTTCTCGATGGCGATCACCACGACGCTCATCCCCGGGGCGACCTGGACCGAGGCCGCGATCCCCTGCGTCGTCAGCGCCGCGATGATGCTGCTCGGCGGCTGGGCGATCGACACGATCTTCAAGCCGCGGGTCTCGCGGACACCACCGGCCCAAGTCCCGCCAGAGGGCGGCTGGTTCGAGAACCTGCGTCCCCTGCTCCTCCTCCTGCTTGCGATCGGGACCGGGACCGCGGTCCTGCGCTGGGCAACCGGCGTCGAGGTGATCGGCGCCGTCATGTCGGTCGTCCCCGCCGTCGCGGTGCTCTGGATCTTCCTGCAGGGCTCGCCGATCGGGATCAACCGCGGCGCCTATACCGCTTCGCGGGTCGCGGATTTCGTGACCGGCGAGCTCGCCGCCTACCGGGGCGAGATCCTGCTGCTCTTCATGGCCGCCTTCATCGGCAGCCTCGGCGCCTTCGTGCTCGTACCGCTGATGGCCGACCACGGCCCGGATCTGACCGCGCCGCCGGCGGTCCTGATCGCGATCGCGATGGTCTGGCTCATCCCGCTGACCGGGCAGCTCGGCATGAATCCGATCCTTTCGGTCTCGCTCCTGATCCCGCTCCTGCCCACGCCCGCCGAGATCGGTCTGCATCCGGCGGTGCTCGTCACCGCGATCACCGGCGGCTGGGCGCTGAGTGGCAATACCTCGCCCTTCACCGCCTCGGTCCTGCTGGTCGGCGCGCTGGGCAAGGTGCGCCCGGTCCATGCCGGGCTGGTCTGGAACGGCGCCTACGCGCTCATCCTCGGCGTGGCGCTCTCGCTCTGGGTGCTGGCGCTGTCGCTCATGCTCTGATCAGTCGCAATCGTCGCGCGGCGACTCGAGGTCGAGCGCGGCGGTCAGGGTGCCGGTCGCGCGGAAGCTCACCCGCGCGCCGCGCGCGCCCCGGCGAGCCACGCCGCGGGCCAGATCATCCGCGAGCCGACCGAGCAGCACCGGCGAGGCGAGGCAGGGCTCGGCGCGGATGACCTCGCCACTCGCCAGATCCGCCGTGTCGCCCGGCCCGACCAGCGTGAGGCGGATGTCCCTCGCGACGAAACTGTCGCTTTGCAGTTCGAGCGCCGAGGCGCCGGTATCGACGAGGACGAAGCCATGTCGCCCGTGCGCCGTGAACCGCGTTCCCTGTCCGGTCGCGATCACGACGCTCTCCTCGCAGACGCCGATGCCGAAACGCTCGTTCTCCTCGGCGCAGGCGACCACGAGACGGCCGAGCCGTCCCGAGGAGATCAGGTTCTGATCGACGATACCCGCGCCGAGGAAGCCGATCCCCTCCTCGATCACCAGCCCCGGATGCCCCAGATCGGAGGCGACGCCGTAGCGCAGCGCCTCCTCCGAGGAGCCGCCCGCGATCATCACCGATGAGACCGCCGCCGCCGCCCCGCTCGGCGTGACGAGCGCCGCGCCGCGCGCATGGGCGCGCGCGATGGCGCCGAGCACGCCGCTTTCCTCGCCCCGGTGCAGCAGGGTCTCGACCAGGCGGATCTGGTTGCCGCCGCAGAGCAGGATCGCATCGAGCGCGGCGATCCGGTCGAGCCGCGCGGGGTCGGCGGAAACATACTCGACCGTGTCGATGGTGACGCTGAGGTCGATCCCGCGCAGACCCACCCGCCCCAGCGCCTCGATATGATCGGCGGCGGCGCGCGCGGGCTCGGCGGAGGCGGCGGCGATCACGCCCACCTCCACCGGCCCCGGAACCGCTGGCCCGGAGTCCGGTGGCCCGGACTCCAGTTGCCCGACGAGATCGCGCACCACGCCGAGCATCTCCGCGCCTCCGTCCCGGAGCGGCGAGGAACCGAGCAGGATGACCGGCGCCTTCGGGTTCGGCGCCTCCGTGCCAGCGCCGCGGCGGACGAGCGCGGCGGTCTCCGTCGCTCCCACGCGCTCGCGGATCAGCTTCGCCCGGAAATTGAGCGCGGTCATGCGAAGCCCGGTCTCCGGCGTCGCGATCATGCCGGCGGCGACCCGCGGCGTCTTTTCGAGCGCCACCGTCGCCCTGATCCCCGACCGCACCTCGAGCGCCTCCCCCCGGTCGGCCGCGTAATGCGCCGGATCGCCCAGCACGAGGCGCGCCATCAGGTCGTAAAGCGCATAGGCGCCGAAGACATTGCGCCGCGAATTCGCGGGCGCGCGATAGGCCATCTCGGAGCGCCGCACCCGTCGCTTCGCCGGGCCCGCGTGGGCGCGGTGCCGCGCGAGGTCGATCCAGTCGCCGTCATCGACGTAGGAGAGCCGGAACGCCTGTTCCGCCCTTCCATCCGGCCCGGCCGTCCGCCGGCGCAGATCCACGAGCATGACGCCATACTCGCCCCGGACCCGCGCGACTTCGCCTTCGACCAGCAGCGCGGTGTTCTCGTCCACCCCGAAGCCCCGGCGCACCCCGGCGGCCTCCATCCCCACGATCAGCCGGCCGAGCCGGCCGCGCTTGATGAAATGCTGATCGACCATGCCGAAGCCGAAGAAGCCGAGTCCGGTCCCCATGAGGAGGCCCGGGCGATCCGGGTCGGTGACGCACCCATGCACGACGGATTCGAGCGAGGTCCCGCCGAGGATCATCGGTCCCGACATCATCGCCGCCCCGGCGCTGGAACCGGCGATCAGCCCGCCGGCCCGATGCGCGGCGCGGATCGCCGCGAGGACCGGCGTCTCGGCGCCATCCCGGACCAGCGCCGCGACGATCTTCGCCTGGTCGCCGCCGGTGAAATAGACGCTGCCGAAATCCGCGACCTTGCCGAGATTGGCCGGATCGTAGGCGGCCTGCCCGGCGTTCTCCGCCGTCAGGTCGCAGACCTCCGCCTCGAACCCGTGGTTCTGGAAGGCGCGCAACGTCTCCTCGCCGACCTCGCGCGGCTCGCCGGAAGCGGTCGGGAAGACGAGGATGCGCCCGCCCGACATCCGGTGCATCTCGGCGTAGACCGCGACATTGTCGTCTTCGAGCCGCCCGCCAATCACGGCGAGCCGCCTTGCGCCGGCCTGGGCGGGCTCGGCCGGACCGGAGCCGGTGGCCATGCCTTCTGTCCGGTCAGTCAAGGGGCACGATGCGCACACCGCGCGCGTCGCTCAGGACGCGGTAGCCCTCGGGCACATCGAAGCCACCGGCCGCGACCAGCGCCTCCGGCGTCACCGGCTCGGCCTTCTCGACCGGATCGAAATAGATGATCCGCTTCCAGGATCGCGTGATCGCCTCGCAGAAGATCAGCACCAGATCCTGCGGCCGCGCCATGCCGAGGGCGGTCTCGATCGCTTCCTCCTCGCTCGGCACGATCCGGATACGCTGGGCCTCGACTCCCCGTTCGATCAGCCGCGCCCGGATGATCTCCGGCACCTCCTCCGGAGTTCGGCCGCGCGGGTCGTCGTCGGAATGGCAGATGTATTCGTCGAAATGCCCGGCGACCTTGTCGGCGATCGCCCGCGCATCCTCGTCGCGCCGGTCCCCCGGACAGGTCACGCAGACGATGCGCTTGCCGAGCGGCCTGAGCCGCTCGACCAGATCGACCATGGCGCCGACAGCGGCCTCGTTGTGGCCGTAGTCGAGGATCACGCGGAAACCATGCTCGTCATAGACGTTCATCCGGCCCGGACTCTGGTAGAAGGTATTGTCGAAGGTCCGGAGCCCGTTCCTGATCTGGTCGAGCGTCAGCCCCAGCGCATGGGCCATCGCCGCCGCGAACATCGCATTCTCGACGTTGTGCAACGCCTTGCCTTCCAGCGTCGCAGGAATGAGATGCGTCCAGATGAGCGGGATCTGCCCGCCGTGGGCGTAGATCACGATCTGGTCGCCGTTCATGCCCTGCTCCAGCACCACGGCGGGCTGGCCGAGCCGGATGTGCTCGCGCACCAGCGGATGATCGGCGCGGCGGGTGACGTAGCAGATCTCCCGCGCCTCCGTGAAGGCCGCCATCCGCAGCGTCTGCTCGTCATCCGCGTTCAGGACCGCGCAGTCCTTCGCCACCTCGACGACCAGCCGCTTCACCTTGGCGAGTTCCTCGACGGTATCGACGCCGCCAAGTCCCAGATGGTCCGAGGTCACGTTCAGGACCGCGTCCACGTCGCAATAGCGGTAGCCGAGCCCCGCGCGCACGATCCCGCCCCGCGCGGTCTCGATCACCGCCATGTCGACGGAGGGGTCGCGCAGCACCATCGAGGCCGCGACCGGCCCGGTCATGTCGCCGCGCACCGTCACGTTGCCGTCGATATAGACCGCGTCGGTCGAGGTCTGGCCGACCACATGCCCCGCCATCTTCAGCACATGGGCGAGCATGCGCGCCGTCGTCGTCTTGCCGTTGGTCCCGGTGAGGGCCGCGATCGGAATCCGGCTCGGCGTGCCGGGCGGGAACAGCATCTCGATCACCTTGCCGCCCACGTCGCGGCTCCTGCCCTCCGAAGGCGCGATATGCATCCGCATCCCCGGCCCCGCGTTGATCTCGCAGATCGCGCCGCCGGTCTCGCGAAAGCTCCGGGTGATGTCAGTGGTCAGGAAATCGACGCCGCCGATGTCGAGCCCGACGCCCCGGATCGCGCGCTCCGCCATCAGCTTGTTGTCGGGGTGGATCACGTCGGTCACGTCGATCGCCGTGCCGCCGGTCGAGATGTTCGCCGTCCGGCGCAGATAGATGACCTCTCCCTCGGGCGGGACGCTTTCAGGCGTGTAGCCCCGCTCGCCCAGGAGCGCCTCCGCCGTCTCGTCGAGCTCGAGCCGGGTCAGCATGTTCTCATGCCCGACGCCTCGCTGCGGGTCCTCGTTCACCTGATCCACGAGTTCGGCGATGGTCCGGCGCCCGTCGCCGATCACATGGCCCGGCATCCGCCGCGCGGCGGCGACAAGCTCGCCGTTCACGACGAAGAGCCGATGGTCGTCACCCAGGATCATGCTCTCGACCACGACGCCGGAGCCTTGCTCGGCGGCGCGCTCATAGGCCGCCGCGACCTCATCGTCGCTCCCGAGATCGACCGCGACGCCCCGGCCATGATTGCCATCGACGGGCTTCACCACCACCGGATAGCCGATGTCGCGCGCGGCATCGGCGGCGTCCTCCGCGTCGCGCACGAAGATCTGGCGCGGAACCGGCAGACCGAGGTCGGAGAGGAGCCGGGCGCAGAGTTCCTTGTCCGAGGCGATCTCGACCGCGATATGCGAGGTCTGGCTCGTCAGCGCCGCCTCGATCCGCTTGGCATATTTTCCCTGCCCGACCTGGATCATGCTGGCCTCGTTGAGCCGCGCCCAGGGGATGTCGCGCGCCTCCGCCGCGTGGACGAGCGCGAGCGCGGTCGGACCGAGCAAACGGCGGCTGGCGAAGCGTTCGAAACTCTCGATCTCGGCGGCGATCTCGCCCTCGTCGGCTCCCTCCTCCGGGGCGATAAGGTCGAGGATGATCTCGCGCGCGACCTCTCCGGCTTCGAGCCCGATTTCCCGGGATTCGTAGCCGTAAAGCACCTCGACGTGCCCCTCCCGGACCGAGGGGCGGGTGAAGGCGCCATCCGACGGCGCGCCAGCCCGGATCTGGAGCGCGAGGGCGACATGGGCGAGAAACTCGCCGAGATGACAGTCCGGAGCCTCGCGCAGCCGGGGAAGCAGCGGCTCGCCGGTCTCGGTCAGCGCGGTCGCCAGCGTCGGAAGCTCGCGCAGGAGCGGCGGCAGCAGCGTCTCGGCATAGTCGCGGACCGGCGTCTCCGCGCGGCGATGCAGATCCAGCGTGAGACGGATCATCGGCCGGCGCGAATGGATGTTCGGCCCGACATAGACCGAGGACGAGACGATCTCCATGGCTGCTCCTGTTGGCCCCGTCCGTCCAGTGGTAGTGCGGGGCGCGGCCCTCGGAAAGCTTCTTTTCCGAAGGATCAGCGAGGGAGGGCGGAGCATGGCTGGCACACCGACGACCGAAGGACCGGGCAGACGCGACAGGATTCCCCTGCCGCCGATCGCTCCCGGAACACGGAGGGAGCTGACGGTGCTCCGGTTCGGGAGCCCGGGCGCGCGCCCGAAGGCCTATCTGCAGGCGGGGCTCCACGCCGACGAACTGCCGGGCATGCTGATCCTCGCGATCCTCGCGGAGATGCTGGCCGAGGCGGAGGCCCGGGGCGAGATCGGGGGCGACATCGGGGGCGAGATCATCCTCGTCCCGGTCGCCAATCCGATCGGCCTCGCGCAGCACCGGACCGGTTTCCTGCTCGGGCGCTACGAGAACAACACGGCCGGCAATTTCAACCGCGACTATCTCGATCTCGCCGCCATCGTCTCGCCGCGGCTCGCGGGCCGTCTGGGGCGGGACGCGGCGGCGAATGTCGCGACGATCCGCGCGGCGATGGCCGAGGCACTGGCGGAGCAGGCGCCGCGGACCGAGGTCGCGGCGCTGCGCCACGCGCTGCTCACGCTCTCGCATGACGCCGACATCATGCTCGACCTGCACGCCGACAACGAGGCGGAGGTGCATCTCTACACCGGCACCCCGCTCTGGCCCGACGCGGCGGATCTGGCGGCGGAGATCGGCGCGCGGGCGGTGCTGCTCGCCGAGCTCTCCGGCGGCAACCCGTTCGACGAGGCGGTCGGCGGCCCGTGGTGGACGCTCGCCCGCGACCATCCCGACGCGGCGATCCCGCCGGCCTGCCTGTCGGCGACTTTGGAGATGCGCTCGAACGACGATGTGGACCTCACGCGCGCCCGCGCCGATGCCGAGGCACTCATGAACTTCCTCACCCGCCGGGGCGTGTTGCGTGGCGAGCCCCGGCCGCTGCCCGCCGCGCTCTGCGAGGCGACGCCGCTCGAAGCCATGCAGCAGGTCACCGCGACGACGGCCGGGCTCGTGATCTACCGCGCCGCGCTCGGCACCGAGATGCGCGTGGGCGACCTCGTCGCGGAGATCGTCGACCCGCTCGCCGAGACCCCGCCCGTCGAGATCCGCGCGCGGACCTCGGGCGTGCTCTTCGCCCGCCACAGCCAGCCCTACGCCTGGAGCGGCAAGATCATCGGCAAGATCGCCGGCGCCGATCCGCTCCCCGAGCGGACCGGCAGGCTTCTCCCCGGTTAGGGCAGGCACCCGCCCCCGTTACCGCAACTCCGCCAGCAGGATACTCGTCTCCGAATTCGCCACCGCCGGCAGCGCGCGGATCGCCGTCAGCGCCGCGTCGAGCGCCGCGAGATCGGCCGTCGCAAGCTCGGCGATCATGTCCCAGCGTCCGTTCGTCGAATGGACGCGCAGGACTTCCGGCATCCGCCGCAGTCCGGCCACGACGCGGCGCGCCTCGGCGGCGCGAAGCTCGATCGCCATGATCGCGCGCACGCCGGCGCCGATCTCCTCGTTCCGCAGCCGAACGGTGAAGCCGAGCAGCACGCCGTCGCGCGTCAGCCGGTCGATCCGGTTCTGCACCGTACCGCGCGAAACGCCGAGATGCCTCGCCAGCGTCGCCGTCGGCATCCTTCCATCGGCCCGCAGGAGGCCGATCAGCCGCGTGTCGAGATCGTCGAGGCCCATCATGCGGCGAAGTGTCAATCTGGTCTGACGATCTGTCAAGGAACCCCGCGGATCGTCCCGGATTGCCAACTTTTCGCTAACAGCCGCGCGATCTAGATTAGGGCGCGACACCTGACCCTTCTCACGATCATGGAGTGCGCGTTGTACGAGAGATCGCGTTCGGACGAGACCCTTGGCGCGGCGCGCCGGCACGATATCTCGATGCTCGGCATCGGGCTCGAACTCGGCGCGGCGACGCGCGGGACGCTGATGGGTCCCGACGCGCTCCGCACCGCCGGAATCGGGCCGATGCTGGCAGGTCTCGGCCACCGCTTCACCGATCGGGGCACGTTGCGCGACGTGGCGCCAGCGGATGTCGAGATGGACGAGCGATGGGCAGCGCGCTGCAACCACCTCGCCGCGATCGCGGGCTGGACCCGCGCGATCCATGACGAAGCCCATGCCATGAGCCGCGCGACCGGATCGCCGCTGCCGCTCTTCATCGGCGGCGATCATGCGATCTCCATGGGGAGCGTCAGCGGCGTCGCCCGCGCCTGCGCCGAACGCGGGCAGGAGCTGGCCGTGCTCTGGATCGACGCGCATGCCGACTACAACACGCCCGAAACCTCGCCCTCTGGCAACATGCACGGCATGTCGCTCGCCTTTCTCGCCGGCGATCCGATCCTCGCACCGCTACTCGACCCGAGCCGGCCGTTCCGCGCGGTGGCGCGCGAGAATATCCACATCTTCGGCGCCCGCTCGATCGACGCGGCCGAGCGGCTGCGGCTGACCGACCATGGCATCGACTGCGTGGACATGCGCGCGATCGACGAACAGGGCGTCTGCGCCTTGATGCGCGAGCGCATCGCCCGCTGGACCGAGCGCGGAGCGCACCTGCACGTCAGCCTCGATCTCGACTGTCTCGATCCCTCGGTCTCACCAGGTACCGGCACGATGGTTCCGGGCGGCGCCACCTACCGCGAGGCGCATCTCGTGATGGAGATGCTCGCCGACAGCGGCCTCGTGGGCTCGATGGATCTGGTCGAACTCAACCCCTTCCTCGACATGCGCGGCCAGAGCGCCGTCGTCGCGGTCGAACTCATCGCCAGCGCGCTCGGACGCACCGTGCTCGACCGCCTGCCGAACGCCCGCCGCTTCGGCGATATTGGCGACGCCCGCCCGTGACCGAGGAGAGAGACATGCTCGACGCCGCCGATCTGATCGCCCTCGAACAGCGGCTCGGGGCGCGGAACTACAAGCCGCTCGACGTGGTACTGACGAAGGGCGAAGGCGTCTGGGTCGAGGATGTCGATGGCAACCGCTACCTCGATTGCCTCTCGGCCTATTCCGCCGTGAACCAGGGCCATTGCCATCCGAAGATCCTCGCCGCGATGATCGAACAGGCGAGCCGCTTGACGCTGACCTCGCGCGCCTTCCGCAACGATCAGCTCGGCCTCTTCTACGAGGAACTGGCGGCGCTCACCAATAGTCACAAGGTCCTCCCGATGAATTCGGGCGCCGAGGCGGTGGAGACCGCGATCAAGGCGGTCCGCAAATGGGGCTACGAGGTCAAGGGCGTGCCCGAGGACCGGGCCGAGATCATCGTCTGCGAAAACAATTTCCACGGCCGCACGCTCGGCATCGTCTCCTTCTCGACCGATCCGGAGGCGCGCGGCGGCTTCGGCCCCTTCCTGCCCGGCTTCCGGGTGATTCCCTTCGGCGACGCCGTGACGCTCGAAGCCGCGATCACGGAGAACACCGTCGCCTTTCTCGTCGAGCCGATCCAGGGCGAGGCGGGCGTCATCATTCCGCCCGCCGGCTATTTCGCCAAGGCGCGCGAGCTCTGCACCCGACACAACGTCACGCTGATCCTCGACGAGATACAGACCGGGCTCGGCCGGGCGGGCAAGCTGCTCGCCGAGGAGCACGAGGGGATCGAGGCGGATGTTACGCTGGTCGGCAAGGCGCTCGGCGGCGGCTTCTATCCGATCTCGGCGGTGCTTTCGAACCGGGATGTGCTCGGCGTGCTCCAGCCGGGCCAGCATGGCTCGACCTTCGGCGGCAACCCGCTCGCCTGCGCGGTGGCGCGCACCGCGCTCAGAGTGCTGATCGAGGAGGGGATGATCGAACGTTCGGCCGATCTGGGCGATTACTTCCGCGAAGGGCTCGAAGCGGTGCGCTCGAACCGGGTGAAGGAGGTGCGCGGCCGGGGGCTGATGCTCGCGGTCGAACTTCACGCGGAAGCCGGCCCGGCGCGGCCGGTGGTCGAGGCGTTGCGCGAAAAGGGGCTGCTCGCGAAGGAGACGCATGAACGCACGATCCGCTTCTCGCCACCGCTCGTGATCACGCGGGACGAGGTGGACTGGGCGCTCGAGCGCATCGGCGCCGCGCTGCGGTAGCGCTTGGTAGCTGCGCGCACCCGCCCGGCACGAACAGCCCCGGGCGGTGGGTGCGAGCACCCACCCTACACGCGCGATCCCGTAGGGTGGGTGCGCGCACCCACCCTACGGGATCGCGCGTGTAGGGTGGGTGCTCGCACCCACCGTCAGAGCAGCGTCGCCGCTCCGCGATCGAGATAGGTTTCGAGAAACTGGTCGATCCGGGGCTCGCGGGGCTTTGCGAAGACCGTGCCGGGCGGGCCTTCCACGAGGATCTTGCCGTGGTCGAGGAAGGCGATCTTCGATCCGACCGATGCGGCGAAGCCGATCTCATGCGTCACGACCAGCATCGTCATGCCGCTCTCCGCGAGCCGGCGCATCACGTTCAGGACCTCGCCCGTCAGTTCCGGGTCGAGCGAGGCGGTCGGCTCGTCGAAGAGCATGATGCCGGGATCGAGCGCCAGCGCGCGGGCGATCGCCACACGCTGCTGCTGACCGCCGGAAAGCTCGCTCGGATAATGCCCGGCGCGGTGGCCGAGGCCGATCGCATCGAGTTCCTTCCTCGCCCGATCCTCCGCCTCCGCCCGGCTCATGCCGCGCACCGTCACCAGCGCCTCAGAGACATTGCCGAGCGCGGTCATATGCGGCCAGAGGTTGAACTGCTGGAACACCATGCCGATCCGGCTCCGTACCTTGCGGATCTGCCGGGCGGGGAGCTTCACGCGACCGCCCTTCGCGGCCCGGTCGAAGCCGAGCGGATCTCCGTTGATCGCGATATAGCCGTCCGTCGGCTCCTCCAGGAAGGCGACGCAGCGGAGCAGCGTGCTCTTGCCCGAGCCCGAAGGCCCGATCAGGCAGGTGACCTGCCCCTTCGCCACGTCGAGATTGATCCCGTCGAGCACCCGCGTGGTGCCGAAATCCTTGGCAAGCCCTTCGATGCGAACGGCGGGTGTGTCGATATTCATGCCGCGAACCTGTATTTGGAAAGCCGCGCCTCCGCCCGCCGGCCGAGCGCGCCGCAGATCTCGACGAGCGCCCAGTAGATCAGCGCGAGCACGGTGAAGCTCTCGACGAAGGCGTAATGCTGGGAGCCGATCGCGCTCACGCTCAAGGTCAGTTCCGGCAGCGAGATGATCGAGAGGATCGCCGTCTCCTTCAGGATAAGGATCGTCATGTTCACCATCGAGGGCAGGACCAGCACCGTCATCTCCGGCAGGATAATCCGCCGCAGCGTCTGCCACTGGTTGAAACCCACGCAATCCGCCGCTTCGAGATGGCCCTTGGGGATCGCGTCGAAACCGGTGCGCCAGAGTTCGGAATAATAGGCGGCGGCGTAGATCGTGAGCGAGAGGATGCCGGCGGGGATGTTCTCCAGCCGCAGGCCGATGAAGGGGCCGCCGTAGTAGAGCAGGAACACCTGTATCAGGAAGGGCGTGCCGCGGATTACCTCGACGATGCCGCGCAGGAGCCAGCCGAGCGGCGCCGGGCCGTAACGCCGCCCGACCGCGACGAGGAAGCCAACCGCGAGGCCGAGCGCCGAACCCGCGACCCAGAGCATGAGCGTGACGCCGAGCCCCGTCAGGATCTGGGGCAGGTAGGAGAGGATCAGGCCCGCGTCGAAACTCATATCCGCCCCCATTTCAACCGCGCCTCGAGCCCGGTGCCGAGCGCCGCGACGACGAGGTTGATGACGAGATAGATGAACCCCGCCGCCGCGTAGAGTTCGAGCGGGCGATAGGTCGAGGCCGCGAGATCCTGCGCCATCCGGGTGAGTTCGATGACGCCCACGACCGAGACCAGCGAGGAGCTCTTGAGCATCATGATCGCCTCGGAGACGAGCGCGGGCAGCGTGAGCTTGAAGGCGATCGGCAGCCTTATCCGGCGGAAGGTCTGCGAGGCGGAGAGGCCGGTCATCTCCGCCGCCTCGACGAGCCCGGTCGGGACCGAGCCGAAGCCGCCGCGCATGATCTCCGCCTGATAGGCGGCGGTGCAGAGCGCCATGCCGGTGATCGCGGCGACCTCGCTCGGCACGTCGAGGCCAATCGAGGGCAGGAGGTAGTAGATGAGCAGCAACTGCACGAGAAGCGGCGTGCCGCGGAAGAAGCTGACGAAGAGCCGGCCCGCGCCGCGCGCGACCGGGTTCTTCGAGAGCATTCCGGCGCAGACGAGGCAGGCGATGACGAAGCCGATCGCGATCGAGGCCGCCGAGAGCAGCACGGTCAGCCGCGCCGCCTCCACGAGCAGCCAGAAGAGCTTCCACGACATGCGCGCGCGCCCCGGGCCGGACGGTCAGACCGCGGCGATCAGAACGCCGCCTCGGTCACGGTGTCGGGCGTCTCGAAGGTCACGCCGAACCATTTCTCCTGCAGGGCGGCGAGCCGCCCGTCGGCCTTCATCTTCAGGATCGCCGCGTCGATCGCATCCATGAGCGACGCGTATTCCGGGTCCTTGCGGCCCGGATAGCCGAAATAGGTCTTCACGCCGAAGGGCGGCTCGACCAGCGTGAAGGTCTCGGGCCGCTGGCTCGCGACATAGGCGATGTTGGGATAGGAATTCGCGACGGCTGCGACCCGGCCGGCGGCGAGATCGGCGTAGGCTTCGTTGAAGCTGACGTATTCCTTGATCTCGGAGGGCGGGGTGGGAAGTGTCGCGGCGTATTCCTGAAGCTGGGCGAGCTGGGCGGTCGCCTTGCCGCTGCCGACCGCAAGGCCGCCGATCAGCGCCGGCTCCGTCAGCGTGTCGTCGCCCGCCTGTTTCAGGAGCGCCACCGTCGCCTCGGCGACGGGGCTCGACCAGCGGTAGCGCTCCATGCGCGCCTGGGTGATCGTCGCGGGACCTCCCACCATGTCGAACTTGCCGCTCTCGAGGCCGGGCAGCACGCCGTCCCAGGGCAGCATGACCCATTCGATCTCGACGCCGAGTTCCTTGCCGATCTCGGCGAAGAGCTCGACATTGAGTCCGGCGTGCTCGCCCGCGTCGATGAAATCGAACGGGGCGAAGGCCGTCTCGGTGCCGACCGTCAATACGCCGGCGGCCTTGATCCGCTCGAGCGCGTCCTCGGCCAACGCGGCGGTCCCGAGGGTAAGCGCGAGCGCGGCGGAGGCGAGAAAGGATTTGAGGAACATCGGTGCGATCCCTGGCTGGTGGTCAGGCTTGGCCGATCGCTGAACGGCCGGAGGCGCGCCCGCAATCGTTTCTCGCGATCAGGGGAGCCTGCCCCGGCGCCGTTGTCAATCGCTTGCGCGCCGGATCAACACCGGGCCGACGACCGCGGGGCCGAACCCGCGCGGGATCGCCCGCGGGTCAGCGCCGCCGGGCGCGGCCTCCCGCTGGAGGCGATCCCGCGATGAGCGCGGCGGCGTCGGCGAGCGGCGCGGTCGGCGCGAGGATCGAGCGCGCGCAAAGGTGCAGCGGCCGCCAGTCGGGCGCGAACTTCTCGCGGAACCGGCGCGCGCCCCCGAGATCGAGATCGCGGTCGCGCCGACGCAGGATCAGCGCGGCGAACCGCATCCAGACCTCGCCATCCGGCCGCCCCTCGATGCCGGCGAGCGGCGCGGGACCGAGGCTGAACTCGCGGTAGCCTTCGCGCGAGAAGATCCGCATCGCCTCGATCAGCAGGAAGGCCATCGTGTCGCGCGGCGCATCGGGGTGATAGCGCATCAGGTTGACGGCGACGCCGTCGCGCGAGCGTGTGGCGAAGAGTGTCGCGAAGGCCACGACGGCGCCCCTGTGACGCGCCACCACCACCGGGAAGCCCCGGAGATAGGCCGGGTCGAAGAAGCCGAAGGCGAACCGCCGCTCCCGCCGGCCGCGCGCGGCGAGCCAGGCGTCGGAGACCCGAGCCAGCTCCGGGAAGAGCTCCGGCGCATGCGGCGGACGCGACACCTCGACCTCGAGCCCCGCCCGTTCGCCGCGACGCGCGACGCGACGCAACTCCGCGCGCTCCGGCCCGTCGAGCGAGAAGCCCGGCAGCGAGACGACCGCCTCGTCGCCCATCCGGTGCAGTGCGAGGCCGAGTTCCACCGACTGGCGGATGAAGCGCTCGGGCGTTGCGAAGAAGATCGGCCGCGCCCCCGCGGCCCGGGCGGCGTCGTGGAACGCCCAGGCGAGACTGCCCCGCGCCTCGGGTGCCCCCACCGGAGCGCCGAGCGCGATCCAGGAGCCGCCGCGCACGCCGTAGGAGACGACCGCGTCGCCCTTCTCGGAGAACATCAGCATCTTGTCCCCGGTGACGGCGAGCAGGTCGATCGCCCGGCCATGGGTCTCGATGATCTCTCGCGCGCGTTCGAGCGAATCCGGATTCGGCGTCTGCGTCGGCCATTTCCGCGTCTGCATCGCCGCGAAGAGCAGCGCCAGCATCAGCGCCACGCTGCCGGTCAGCGCCGCGCGAAGCGCGCGTGGGCCGCTCTCCTGCATGGAGAACTGCCACCACATCTCGCCGGTATAGGGCGCGCTGCGGTGGACGGCGTAGTAGGTGAGGCCGATCGAAACGAGGATCGCCGCGGTGAAGAGAATCCACTGCGGCGAGAGCACCCCCTGGGTCAGCCGCGCATCGCGGTAGAATTCCCGCCGGCAGGGCAGGAGCAGCAGCATCAGCAGGCCGAGGACCAGCGCCCGGTCATAGTCGCCGCCATGCAGCAGCGAGGCGACGATCCCGAGTCCCATGGCGCAGAGCGCGAGCCAGAAGGCGGCGCGGGAGCGGCGGAACATGCCGAGCGCCAGGACGACCAGCGCGGAGCCGAGCACCGAGGTGAGCAGCGCCCCGCCTTCCAGCAGCAGGAGCGGCGTCATCTGCTGCACGGCATCCTCGACCGCGTCGTTGCGGATCATCGGCCCGCGCAGAAGACCCGAGAACATCATGAAGAGCCCGGCCGCCATCACCACCATCCCCATGGCGAGCGGGATGATCGACTGCCCGGCGAGCAGGACCGGCTGGAGCCGCGCGAGGGTCTCGCTCTTGCCGGTCGCGGTCCAGATCTCGGAGAGCGACAGCAGCACCAGGGCGAGGACGAAGGGCAGGATGTAGTAGATGAGTCGGAAGAGCAGCAGCCCGGTCACCGCGTCCGCCACCGGGACCGAGGAGCCGAGCGCCGCGATGATCACGCTCTCGAAGACGCCGACGCCGCCTGGAACGTGGCTCGCCACGCCGATCATCGTCGCGACCGCGTAGACCGCGACGAAGGTGACGAAGCCGATGCCGCCCGTCGGCAGCAGCACGTAGAGCGCGTAGGAGGCGGCGGCGATATCGACCGAACAGAACAGGATCTGCCAGCAGACATCGCCGAATTTCGGCGCGCGGATCGAGACGCGGCCGAGCCGGAACGTGCTCTGGCGCAGCGTCACGAACGTGATGATCCCGACCATCGCGACGAAGGCCGCCGTGGCCATGAGGCCGACGGTGCCGGGCGGCACCGCGCTGATCCCCTGGATCGCCGTCGGATGCAGCGCCAGCGCGCCCAGTCCGATCAGCGTGGCGCCGAGCCCGTATGCGACCGCGACATAGCCCGAGATCGCCGCCACGTCGTAGCCATCGAGCCCGAGCGAGGTATAGATCCGGTAGCGCACCGCGCCGCCCGAGAGCGCCGAGAGCCCGATCGTGTTGCCGAAGGCGTAGCCGAGGAAGCCGCCGAGCGCGACCGAGGGCAGCGGCAGCTGCTTTCCGATGTAGCGCGCCGCCGTCCAGTCGTAGCCGACCAGCGCCGCGTAACCGATGGCGGTGGCGCCGATCGCATAGACATAGATGTGGTTCGGCGTCGCGCGGAGGCTCCGCATCACGTCGCGGAAGTCGAGCGGCGCCAGCAGCCGGTGCAGAGCATAGATGCCGCCGGCGAAGAGAAAGAGCGTGATCAGGACCGCGGCGTGCTTGCGGAGAAACGCGAGCGGCCCGCCGCCGCTCTCGTCCGGATAGCCGCCGGGCAGGCCCGGCCCTTCCGAGGGAGCCTGGCTCTGGCGTCGGTCCGCGCCGCGCCCCTTGCTCCGGCGCCGGTCGGCCCGGGCCTTTGCCTTGTCGGCGTCCCGCCTCGGCGCGGCTTGGTCTCTCACGGACTTGTTCCTGTGCGCCCCTGTCTGTCGGCCCGGAATAGCCGAACTCGCAACCGAGAGCCAGTGCGCCGCGCGGCCCGCGCACCGATGCGCTCACCGACACGGGCGGCGTGACTTGACCTCACCGCCGCCGGGAGACAGACCGGGAGTGCCCGTCGCCGGATCTTCAGTCCGGGCGCGCGGCGGAGAGGGGAAAGCGCTTCAAGAGATGGAACAGCCCGTTCAGATCCTCGCCGAACAGGCAGATGTCCTCGACCCGGTTCGGCTTCGCGAGCGCCTCCGCGAGTTTCGGGGCGAGCGCGCGCGCCGTCGCCTCCCGCTCGGCCTCCGGAAGCGGTCCGCTCAGCGTCATGTGGAAGCGGAAGTCATCGAGAACGTAAGGATAGCCCCAGGTCTCGAGATTGGCCCGCTGGCGCGCCGTCAGCAGGCGCGGCCGGCGCCGGGCGATCTCGGAGGGCGAAGGCGGCGCGCGGAACCCGTCGAGCCAGGTGACGCAGGCGGTCGCGAGCCGGTCGAGCTCCGGCACGGGACCCGACGGGACGAGCGCGAGGAAGTCGCCGAGCGCGCCGGGGGTGAGCGGCAGATCGAAGGGCTCGAAATCGCGGACCAGCGTGGTGAGTTCCGCGTCGAGCTCCGCGGGCTCCCGCCCTTCCGCGAGGACGAAGGGCGGCTTCAGCGTGCCGTGGAACCCGTATTTGCGCGGGGCCGCGGTGATCTCCTCCCGGAGCGCGGGCAGCCCCTGAATCACGAGCCCGTCCCGCGCGCGCCCGGCCTGCGCGTCCCAGCCGAGCCAGTCGGCGCCGAAACGGGCCAGCGCGCTGCTCATCTTCGGGGCGCAGTAGACCGCCCAGCGCAGAATGTCCCGCATGTACTCGCTCTCCGGGCAGCCGAGAGCTAACGCCATGCCACATGAGACCGCCACGCCGCAACCGCCCTCGCTTCGCTTCACGAATGCCCGGATCGTGCTCCCGGAGGAGGTGGCGGCCGGCGACCTTCTGGTCCGCGACGGACGGATCGCCGGAATCGAGACTTCCGCTCCGCTCCGCCACGGAGCCGGGGCGGGATCGGCGGGGGATTCGCTCGATTGCGATGGCGATTACCTGATCCCCGGACTCGTCGAACTGCACACCGACAATCTCGAACGCCACCTGCGCCCCCGGCCGGGGGTGAACTGGCCCGAGGCACAGGCGATTCTCGCCCATGACGCGGAGATCGCGGGTGTCGGGATCACCACGGTCTTCGACGCGCTGCGCGTCGGCTCGCTCATGGAGAGCAAGGCGGGATATGCGAAATACGCCCGCGGGCTCGCCACCGCGATCGGCCGGCTTCGCGCCGCGCGCGCGCTCCGGGTCGAGCACCACCTGCATCTTCGCGCCGAAATGTGCTCCGAGACGCTGATCGAGGAACTGGGCGAATTCTTCCCGGAGGATGGAATCGGCATCGTGAGCCTGATGGATCACACGCCCGGCCAGCGGCAGTTCAAGGATCTGGGCCAGCTCCGCCACTATCAGCGGCGCACGCTCAGCGACGCGGAATTCGAGGGCCACGTCGAGCGGATGGTCGCGCTGAGCGCCCGGCTCGGCGCCGCGCATGAGGAAGCGGCGGTCGCCGCCGCCCGGCGCCTCGGCGCGGTCATCGCGAGCCACGACGACACCGACGCGGATCATGTCGCGACCTCGGCGGCGCATGGCGCGACGCTCGCGGAATTTCCGACCACGATGGCGGCGGCGGCCGCCTGCCGCGCGGCCGGGATCGCCGTGATGATGGGGGCGCCGAATCTGCTGCGGGGCGGATCGCATTCGGGCAATGTCGCCGCCGCCGAACTGGCCTTGGCCGGGCTGCTCGACATCCTGTCCTCCGATTACGTGCCCTCGGCGCTGCTCGCCGGGGCCTTCCGGCTCGCCGAACTCTCGGGCGACCTGCCCCACGCCATCGCCCGGGTCACCTCCGCGCCGGCCATGGCGGCCCGGCTCATGGATCGGGGCCGGATCGCCCCCGGGTTGCGCGCCGACCTCGCGCGGGTCCGGATGATCGACGGCTTGCCCGTCATCCGCGGGGTCTGGGTCGGGGGGGTCCGGGTCGCCTGATCCGCCGGGGCGCGTGAGCGGCGGCGATCGGGCGGCCTTGAAATCGCCGACCGGGCCTGATCGAATGCGGCGCAATGTGAATCGACTGGCGATCGCATCCTCATGCTCTCCTACCAGCACGTCTATCACGCCGGAAACGCGGCCGACCTGCACAAGCATATCGTGCTCGCGGAGCTGCTGAACGGGCTCGTGCGCAAGCCGCGGCCCATCAGCTATGTCGAGACCCACGCCGGCCGCGGCGTCTATGACCTCGCGGCGCCCGAGGCGCTGAAGACGGGCGAGGCGGCGCGCGGTGTCGACCGGCTGATGCTCGATCCGACCTCCGCCTATGGTGGGGCGCTCACGGCGTTCCGGGATCGCCACGGCCCCCGCGCCTATCCCGGGTCGCCCGCGCTCGCGCGCATGCTGCTGCGCCCGGACGACCGGCTCTGGCTCATGGAACTGCACCCGGCCGAACACGCGGCGCTCGACGCGGCGCTCGCGGGCGGCGGGGTCGCGATCCACCGGCGCGACGGCCGCGAAGGCGTCCTCGCACTCGCACCCTTCAGGCCGCGCCGGGGTCTCGTGCTGGTCGATCCGTCCTACGAGTTGAAGGGGGAATATGCGGAGACGGCGGCTTTCTGCCGGCGGCTGATCCAGAAATGGCCCGAGGCTGTGATTCTGGTCTGGTATCCGATACTCCCCGCCGGGCGACACGCGGAGCTTCTCGACGGTCTGGCGGCCCTGCCGTTCCGGGTCGACGAGACCAGGTTCCGCGACGAGCCGGGGCGGGGCATGACCGGTTCCGGCCTGATCCTGATCAATGGCCCGCATCGGTCGGAGAGCGCCTTCTCCGCCGCCCATCGCCTCGCCGCCCCGGTGCTGGTACCCGCCTGAGAGTTGTGGCAAGCGTGCCACCCGCGACAATTTGACGGAATCGCCCGCTTCCATTCCGCCAGCAAGCAGATAAGTTTTCGCGATGCAGTATCTCCTCTCGCTCAACCAGCGCTACTGGGCACCCCTGACCATCGTCCTGCTGATGATCGTCACGGCGGGCAGCCTCGAGCCGAATCACGGGCCGCTCCCCGAGGCGCTGCCCTGGGACAAGGCCCGGCATTTCCTCGCCTATGGCGCGCTCACGCTGCCGATCGCGCTGGCGCGGCCGCGGCACTGGGGGCTGCTGCTCGCCGGCATGGTCGGCTGGAGCGTGGCGATCGAATGCGCGCAGCCCTTCGTCGGCCGGGTCTGCGACATTCGGGACTTTCTCGCCAATGCGAGCGGGGTGATGCTGGCGCTGCTCGGCGCGGAGATCATGCGCCACATGGCTGTCTCGCACTGGCGCCGCTGAGCCGGCGCCGGCCCGAGGCCGGTATCAGCCGCGCCCTTTGCGCAGGATGAGCCCCTTCGACGGGTCGTAAGCGAATACCGCGAGCGCGAGAAAGACCGCGCCGCAGCCGAGCACGACACCGAGCGAAAGCCAGTTCATCCGCAGATAGAGCGCGAATCGGATCAGTTCGACCGCGTGGGTGAACGGGTTGAACCCGGCGATCTGCCAGAGCAGCACGCTCGATTCGCGAATCCGCCAGAGCGGATAGAGCGCGGAGGAGGCGAAGAACATCGGGAAGATGACGAAGTTCATCACACCGGCGAAATTCTCGAGCTGGCGGATCACCGAGGAGAGGAAGAGGCCGAAGGCCCCGAACATGAACCCCGAGACGATGAGCGCCGGCACCGCGGCGAGATAGCCGAGCGGCGGCGGCTCGACGCCCCAGGCCCAGGCGATGACGAGGAAGGCATAGACCTGCAGCACCGAGACCGCGACGCCCGCGATCAGTTTCGACGTGAGCAGGAACCAGCGCGGGAACGGGCTGACCAGCAGGGTCCGCATCGCCCCGGTCTCGCGGTCGTAGACCATCGAGAGCGAGCTCTGCATTCCCGAGAACAGCAGGATCATGCCGCAGAGCCCGGGCACGACATAGGTGTCGTAGAGCACATAGGTGTCGTAGGGCGGGATGATCGACATGCCGAGCACGGCGCGGAAGCCGGCGGCGAAGATGAAGAGCCAGACCAGCGGCCGGACCAGCGCCGAGAGGAACCGCTCGCGCTGCCGCGCGAAGCGCATCGCCTCGCGCCAGACGATGCCCCGGAGCGCGCGGAGCCGGCCGCGCCAGGAAAGATCGCCCGCCGGGATCATGGCGCACCTTCGGCTTCACGCCCCGATGCACCCCCGGATTCGGTCGGCGCGCCAGTCAGGTCGAGGAAGGCGGGCGCGAGGCCCCTGTCGCCGGCGATCTCCGCCGCGGTCGCATCGGCGAGCACCCGGCCCCGGTGCAGCACCACGACCTGATCCTCGGGCTCGATCTCCTCGAAGATATGCGTGGCCCAGAGCACGCCGACGCCGTCGCGCGCGACGAGATCGCGCACCAGCCGCCCGACCTCGGCGCGCGCGCGCACGTCGAGCCCCGCCGTCGCCTCGTCGAGCAGGAGGAGCGCCGGGCGGTGCATCAGCGCCCGCGCGATCTCGGCCCGGCGGGTCTGACCGCCCGAGAGCGTCGCCACCCGCGCGTCAAGCTTGTCGGTCAGCCCCACGGCGGCGAGCACCTCCCCCGCCCGCTCCCGCGCGACGGCGCGGGGCATGCCGTGGAGCGCGGCGTGGTAGCGCAGGTTCTGCGCCACGGTCAGATCGGCGTCGAGCGCGCGACTCTGGAACACCACGCCGAGCGCCGCGAGCGCCGGGCCGGGGTCCGAGCGCAGGTCGTGGCCGAGCACCGCGATGGTGCCGGAGCGGCTGTTGTAAAGGCGGGTGATGAGCGAGAAGAGCGTCGTCTTGCCCGCGCCATTGACCCCGAGAAGCGCCACGAACCGGCCCTCGGCAACCGTCAACGAGACATCATCGAGCGCCCGCAGGCTTCCGAAGGCGTGGCTGACACCGCTGACCCTGAGCGCGTTCCCCCGCACCTGACTCTCCCCGCCGATGACCGCCGCCGATGCCCGCCCTCGATGAACGAGCGCGGGCGACCTTCGCCGCCCGCGGGGCCGGGGGTCAAGCCCGGACGGCCCTCCAGGACCCGGGTATCACCTGATGACGAAGGTCGCCTGCTGCGTCTCGCCCGACGTGCCGCGGATGCGGATATGATACTGGCCCGGCGTGATCGCGATGAAGGAGATCTCGGCCTCGCCCTCGTCGTCGAACTCGATCGAATCGAGCCCGAGGGGGCGGACCTCGATCTCGTTGATGACGACCTCGTTGACCCAGACGTTGCGGAACAGGCCCGCGCCCTCGATCGCGCTCTCGGCGGTGCCGTCCGACTGGATGACGAGACGGTAGTAACCGCCCGCGTTGAGCTCATAGGTTCCGGGCGATGTCATCGAACCGGCGCCAAGCTGGATCGGGTCGAGATCGGTCCGGTTCGAACGGTCCATGAGCCCGGCGGCGCCGAGTTCCAGCGTGCGGGTCTGGGCCATGACCTGGCCCGCGCCAAGCGCGAGGCCAGCGGCGAGACCGGCGGTCAGACCGGCGGCGAGGACGGCTTTCAGCGGCATTCGAACATCTCCCGGGAATGCGTTGCGTGATTTCAACCTGATTTCGGTCCGGCCTGATGTCAGTCCGGCTTGACGGCGACGCCCCAGGGCTGTTCGCCGACCTGAACGGATTTGACGACCTTGAGGCTCTCGACATCGATCACCGAGACGTCGTTCGAGATGCCGTTCGTGGTCCAGAGCTGCTTCTCGTCGGGCGTGAAGGCGAGCTGCCAGACGCGCTGGCCGACGAGCAGGTAGTCCTCGACCTCGAAGCTCTCGCCATTCACCACCGCGACGCGGTTCGACGGGCCGAGCGCCACGAAGACCTTCGAGCCGTCCTTCGTCACCCGCACGCCGACCGGCTGCAGCGCCTCCTTCGGCACGCCGGGCACCTCGAAGGTGACCTTGTGCGTGACCTCATGCGTCGCCGGGTCGATCACGCTGACCGTGCCGCCGATCTCGGCGCTGACGTAGAGCAGCTTGCCATCGTCGGTGAACTGCGCGAAGCGCGGGCGCTGGTCGACGAGCACGTTGGCGACGATCTGGTTGGTCTCCGTGTCGATGAAATGCGCCATGTTCGTCGTCTCGGAAGTATTGACGATGAACTTCCCGTCGGGACTCACGCCCATCCCCTCCGGCTCGATCCCGACCGGGATCTCGGCCTTCACCGTGCCGCCCGCGGTGTCGATCGCGGTGACGAGATTGTCGTCCTCGTTCGCGACATAGAGCACGCTCCCGTCCGGACTCAGCACGCCAAGTTCCGGGTCGGGGCCCGAGGGCAGCGTGCCGAGGATCTCGTGCGTCGCGGTGTCGAGCACCTGCACCGTGTCATCGTCCGAGGCGAGGATATAGAGCCGCGTGCCGTCCGGGCTCATGTTGATGCCGCGCGGCCGCTGTCCGACCGGGATCGTTTCCGTGACCTCCATCGTCTCGCTGTCGAGCACGGTGATCGAATTGCCCCGCTCGTTCGAAACATAGACGGTATAGGCGGCGGCCGGTAGCGGGCCCGCGAGGGCGGCCAGGGCGGCGGATGCGAGAAGCTGGCGCATGGGTCGGCCTTTCCGGGTCAATTGAAGGCGCATTCGGTTTCGGGCTCGTCGGTCCCGAGCGTGTCGAGCAGGGAGACCTGATGCAGGAAGCCTTCCTGCGGCGAGACGGAGACGACGAGCTGGTCGGAGGCGAGGAGCACCGGCTGGCGCAGCTGATGATCCCAGGAACGGAAGTTGATCGGCTGCCCCTTGAAGGCCGCGAGTTGCAGTTCGGGGCTCGCGATATAATCGGCGAGCGATGCGAGATCGGTCTTCTGGGTGCGCGTCGCCGCCTCGCCCAGCGCCCGGACCGCGAGCCAGGCGTTGTAGTCGGGCGCGCGCATCGCCCGGTTCGCGAGTTTCTCGAAGCGGGAATGAAGCTGCGTGCCGCCCCAGGCCTCCTGCGCCGGGCTCCAGGTCGTCGGCACCAGCCCCGCCGAGCCGACCACGGGCCGCGGATCCCAGGTGTGATAGGGAACGTATCCCGCGAAGACCTCGTTCTCGTCGGCGGTGATCAGCACGTCGTAATCGGGCGCATCTTGCGTGAAGACCGGGATCTGCGCCTGAACCTGCGCGAGCCCGCTGTCAGTGCGGCGTGCGCCGCCGGTGTCCTCGAACACCCGGGTCTCGACGATCTTCGCGCCGAATTTCCGAGCCGAGCGTTCGTAGGAGTCACCGAGCGCCTTGTCTCCGGGGTGGGAGCCCTCGACAAGGAACCAGTCCGGCCAGCGCTTCCAGGCGAGAAACTGCGCCACGGCGTCGGTCGCCATCGACCGGCTGAGCGCGACATGGAAGACATTGGCGCGGCAATCCGCGTTGCGCAGTTCGTCATCAGGCGCCTGCGCGTTGAAGACGATGGCCTCCTCGCCCGCGGCCTCCGCGATCGCGAGCAGTTCGGGCGCGTCGGCGAGAGCGACGATGTAATCGACACCCTTCGCGACCAGATCCGCGGCCGTCTGCGCCGCCTCCTCCGGAGCGACCTCCACCGTCTCCAGAGTATAGGTCTGGCCCATGAAGCCGCCTGTGGTCCGATTGTCATTCGTGCCGAGTTCCGCGCCTGCGAAGCCGAGGTCGGCCGGGCGGAGGTCGATCCGCGAGATCGGCAGCGGCGGCTGGTAGTCGATGCGGATCACCGCCGCCGCGACGGTGTTTTCCGCCGGGGTCTCCTGCGCGTTCTCGGGCGCCCCCGTCGCTGGCGCTCCCGTCTGGGCGGAGGCCATCCCGGCGCAGCCGATGATGAAGACGGCCATGATCCCGCGAAACCCGCGCATTCAACCTCCCTCGCGCCAAGGCGCGCAACGCCGGGATCGATGCCCGGTTCATTGGGGGCATACCAGCAAGGCCAGCGAGTCCTTGTCCACCGTCAAAATGCCACCTCACGAAGTTTTCGGGCCTGTTCCGCCCGGTTCCGGGACATTTGTCCCGAGTGTCCGCTCAACAAATATCCCGGACCTTTCCGTGCCTTGCGACCTTGGTATGAGGGCATCGCGCCGACCAGCCCCTACGGCGGATCTGGCCGGCAAGTAAGTGATTCTCGCGGGCGCTCGGCACCTCGGCGCCCGGCGCGGTTGCCCGAAGACATCCGCGCGGCGATACCGGGTGGCGCTACCCCGGGATCGGCGTCTCCCGATCGCGGGCCTGGCGCGGGGTCGGTCAGTTTCCCTTCCGGCCGGACCAGGGCAGCGGGACGACCGGGATGCCGTCGTCCACCAGCGCGCGCGCCTCCGCCGGCCGCGCCTCGCCGATGATCGGCCGCGACGGCGCCTCGCCTTCGTGGATGCGCCGCGCCTCGGCCGCGAAGTCCCGTCCGACATTCTCCGAGCGCGCCTCGATGCGCGCGCGCAGATCCGCGAGCGCCTGCTCGGCGGGCGAGGCCGGCGCGGACAGGTCGGGGCTCCGCTCGGCGCGCTCCTTGCCCGTGCGCTCAGGCGCCGCCTTCGCTTCGGGAGGCCGCGCACCGATATTCGGCGCCATGAGATCCTTCTCGACCTTGTCGCAGCCGCAGATCGCACAGGAGATCAGCCCCGCCGCGCGAAGCCGTTCATAATCGGCGCCCGACCCGAACCAGGAGTCGAAGCGATGCGATTTGTCGCAGCGAAGCGAGAAGCGGATCATAGACTTACGCTCACGAAGGCGCCCGGGGTTCACAAGAAATCCAAGAACCAGACATATGTTGCGTTTCGACGAAAACAATCGTCCTTCGGAACCGTCGAGCGAAATGTTATGCCGGGGAGCGGCAGGGTCAGGAGGCACCGCGAACACCATGTCGAAGGCACTGGATATCTGGCTCGCGCTCGCGGCGGGTGCCCTGATGGCGGCGGCGGTGACCGCGCCCTTGCCGCCCCTCGTGGCCTTTCTGGTCGGCGCGGGTTTCGTCCTCGCCGTGGCGCTGTCGCGGCGACGATGGTCGGCCGCGACACCCGCGACCGCCGGGACGAGCACGGAGAACGGCGCGGCGGAGCTTCAGGGCGAGCCGGTCCAGGCGAGGGAGGAGATGTCCTCCGATTTCGCGGAGGCGCTGGTGGAGGCGCTTCCGACGCCGCTTCTCATCATCGCCCCCACCGGACGCGTCAGTTTCGCCAATTCCGCCGCCCGCGCCTCGCTGCCCCGCATCCGCGTCGGCGAGCATTTCGCCGGCGTTATCCGGGCGCCCGCCTTCGTGGAGGCGGTGAATGCGACCTTCCTCGATGGTGTCGAGCGGTCCGTGGAGTATTCCTCGCTCCGCGATCAGGAGCGTTTCTTCGAGGCACGCATCGTGCGCCTGCCCGACACCGAGGGGTTCGGACCCAGCCAGCATGTGATCGCCCGGATCGACGACCGGACCCGCGCGCGGCGGGCCGAGCAGCAGCGGTCGGATTTCATCGCCAATGCGAGCCACGAGCTTCGCACCCCGCTCGCGGCCATCATCGGCTATGTCGAGACGCTGCAGAACCACGCGCGCGAGGACGCGGCGGCGCGGGAACGGTTCCTGTCGATCATGGCGCGCGAGGCGGGGCGGATGCGCCGGCTGGTCGACGACCTGCTCTCGCTCAGCCGGATCGAGATGAACGAGCACCTGCGCCCGAGCGAATGCTGGTCGCTCAATCAGATCGCCTCCGAGAGCGCGACGGCGCTCCTGCCCGTCGCCGAGCAGGACGGGGTGGAGCTGCGTGTCGAAGTCCCGGCCGACGGCGCGCCGGTCATCTGCGACCGGGACCAACTCGCCCAGGTCTTCGCGAACCTCATCGACAATGCGATGAAATACGGCGGCAAGTCGTCGGTCGTTCGCGTCTTCCAGGCACCGCCGAGCCGCGCCTATCCCGGCCGGATCGGGATCTCGGTCTCCGACACCGGGCCCGGCATCCCGCGCGAACACGTCCATCGCCTGACCGAACGCTTCTACCGCGTGAACGCGAGTCAGAGCCGGCACAAGGGCGGCACGGGACTTGGCCTCGCGATCGTCAAGCATATCCTCAATCGCCACGGAGGGCGGCTCGAGATCACCTCCACCCCAGGCGAAGGCAGCGTCTTCACGGTCTGGCTCGGCCCGGCGGATACCTTGTCGAAATCCGATCATTCCTCCGCCGGCTCGGCTCCCGAGGATGTGGCGGAACCACCGGTCGCGGCGCTACGATCCGCATGAGGGTGAACATTCGCAGAAACGTCACACTACTGTCATCTCCCTGTTGCCAGCGGAACTATACTCCCGCCAACCGCGTTCCGGGCTGAGGAGTAGTGTGGCCTTCGCCACGGATGATCATAGAGAGAGCATTTTCGCGGCGCGGTTGAGATAGCCGCTCCGCCCGATGCCAAATAGGCGGATATGACACATATCGTGACGGGCTTCGACGAGGACCTTGTGCAGGTCCAGGCCCGGATTTCGGAAATGGGCGGGCGCTGCGAGGAACTGCTCTCGAAGGCGCTCGAATGCGTGCAGTCGCGCGATGTCGAACTCGCCCGTGTCGTGATCGAACGCGACCGCGCGCTCGACCGGATGGAGATCGCGGTCGAGGAATCCGTGGTGCGGATGATCGCACTGCGACAACCGGTCGCGGCGGATCTCCGGGTGCTGATCGCGGCGATGAAGATTGCCTCGACGCTGGAACGGATCGGCGATCTGTCGAAGAACATCGCCAAGCGCGCGATTCCGCTCTCGGCCGGCAAGCATGGCACGGTGACGGCGTCGATCGTGCGGATGGGACGGCAGGCGCTGGTTCAGCTTTCGGACGTTCTGAACGCGCATGCGGCGCGCGATGTCGATCTGGCGCTGCAGATCTGGAACCAGGACTACGAGATCGACGAGATGTACAATGCGATCTTCCGGGAGGTCGTCACCTACATGGTCGAGGACAGCCGGCTGATCGGGATGGGCGCGCAACTCATGTTCGTCGCGAAGAACCTGGAACGGATCGGCGACCACACGACGCATATCGCGGAAATGGTGTATTATATCGTGCGCGGCGAGCCGATCCGGGAGGATCGGCCGAAGAGCGAGCCAGCGGGCCTCGACTTCATGCGCGCCTGAGGATCGTCCAGAGTAATGTCGAGGAATGCCGATGTGCGCCAAGGTTCTCATTGTCGAGGATGAAGAGGCGATCAGCGATCTGCTGAGTTACAATCTCGAAAAGGAAGGGTTCGCGGTCTCCGTTTCCGCCGATGGCGACGATGCCATCATGTCGGTCAAGGAGTCGCGGCCCGATCTCATCCTGCTCGACTGGATGCTGCCGAATGTCTCGGGGATCGAGCTTTGCCGGCAGCTGCGCGGGCAGATGGAGACGCGCGAGATCCCGGTCATCATGCTGACCGCGCGCGGCGAGGAGGAGGATCGCGTGCGCGGTCTGACGACCGGCGCCGACGATTACGTCAGCAAGCCGTTCTCGATGAGCGAGCTCGTCGCGCGGATGCGCGCCGTCCTGCGCCGCGCCTCCCCCGCCGTCGCGGGCGACGTGGCGAGCTTCGCCGATCTCGTGCTAGACCGGCAGCTTTGCCGCGTGCGCCGGGGCGAGCGCGACGTGCATCTCGGCCCGACCGAGTTCCGCCTGCTCGACGTGCTGATGCAGCGGCCGGGCCGCGTCTTCTCGCGCGAGCAGCTGCTCGACCGGGTCTGGGGCCAGGACGTCTATGTCGAGAGCCGGACGGTCGACGTGCATGTCGGACGCTTGCGCAAGGCGCTGAACCGGCGGGGCGACCGCGATCCGATCCGCACCGTGCGTTCCAGCGGCTACGCGCTCGACGAGACCTACACCGGCTGAGCGACCCGCGCCGGCCGAGCCACGGCCGGGAACCGGACCAGGGGGCGGGGTCCATCCGGACCTCCGCCCCTTCGGCGTTCCGGTCAGGCGGGCAGCTTGCCGTTCTTCTTGCCGATATGCGTGGCGATCGCATCCATCAGCGGCGGCGAGAGGCAGTCATAGGGTTCCAGACCGAGCTCGCGCAGCCGACCGCGCACGCCGTCCATCTTCGACGGATCGAACCCCTGCTCGATGATCGAGGAGACGAAGGCCGCGAATTCCGGCGGGGACCAGCCCGGCTCGGCGCTGAGTTCGGTATGCACGAAGTCGAGCCCGTGGAACGGATGGCCCGTATCCTCGATCCGGCCGTACATGTGCACGCCGCAGTCCCGGCAGGCGTGGCGCTGGATCGCCGCCGAGGTGTCGACGATCTCCAGCTTCTCCGCGTTCTCGATCACCTCCAGCTGATCGCGGCCGACCACCGCGACCTGCGAGAAGATCGCCCCCTCGGGCTTCCAGCATTTCGAGCAGCCGCAGACATGATTGTGCGCCGTCTGCGCGCCGACCCGCACCCTGACCGGATTGCTCGCGCATCGGCAGGTCAGCGTCCCGCCCGCGAATCCCGCCGCCGCCGGTGGAAAGCCGTTATCGACCGAAGGATGGATCTTCACGCCCGAATAGCTGGGTGTCGGGGGACGCGGCGTCTCGCCCGAGCCGCCGCCAAAGAGACTTGCCAGCAATCCCATGATCTCTGTTCCTCCCGTTCCCGTAATGGCCCAGACGCTGCGCCCCGGTCAGGGCGAAATCAATAGCCAATAGGTCGTGGGGTCTTCGCCCGCGGAATCAGGCAGCGCCCCCGGCGATACTGGTCTTCACCCATTGCAGGACGGCCTGCAGGCGATGCAGTTCGAGCGGCTTGTGCAGCAGGGTGATGTCGTTCTGCGCCGCGGCGGCGCGCAACTCCATGCCACGGTCGGCGGAGACGATCACGGCGGGGATCATCCCATGCGCCGCGCGGAGCTTCAGGATCGCATCGAGCCCGGTCTCGCCATCGTCGAGCAGGTAGTCGGCGACGATCACGTCCGGCGCCGTGCCGAGGTCGTCGATCAGCGCCTCGGCACCGGCGAGATCGCGCGACTCGAGCGGGCTCGTGCCCCAGTCCTCGAGCAGCGCGACCATGCCCGCGCGCACCGCGTCGTCATTCTCGATCACCATGGCGATCATGTCGTCGAGCAGCGGCCCGCGGTGCGCGTCGCGGTCCTCCTCGCCCGCCAGCGTCGTCGGCTCGGCGACCGGCACCGAGACGCCGAACCGCGTGCCCCGGCCGACCTCGCTGTCGAGCGACAACGGGTGGTCGAGCAGCGCGCAGGCGCGTTCCACGATCGCGAGGCCGAGCCCCATGCCCTGCGGCGTGCCAGGAGAATGGTCGAGCCGGACGAATTCGTCGAAGATCTCGGCGCGACGGTCGGGCGGGATGCCCGGCCCGGTGTCGCAGACGAGGAAGCGCAGCCGGTCCCCCCGGCGGAGCGCGCCGACCAGCACCTTGCCCTGTTTGGTATAGCGCAGGGCATTGACGACGAGGTTCTGCAGGATGCGCCGCAGATAGGCCGGGTCGCTCTCGACCCAGAGCGAACAGGGAATGACCCGAAGCTCGAGACCGCGTTCGTGTGCGAGCCCCTGGAATTCCTGATCGATCGAGCGCAAGAGCGGCGCGACCGGCATCACGGTGACCTCGGTGCTGGCCTTGCCGATGTCGAGGTTCGAGATGTCGAGGAGCGCGCCGAGGATGGTTTCCACGCTCTCGAAGGCGCTCCCGATCCGGTCGGCGATGCCGCGCTGCTCGGCGTCGAGATCGGTATGGGTGAGCGACGAGACGAAGAGCTTCGCCGCGTTCAGCGGCTGCAGCAGATCGTGGCTCGAACTTGCCACGAAGCGCGATTTGGACGCATTGGCCCGCTCGGCCTCGTCGCGCGCGGCTTCGAGCTCGCGCGTCCGCTCGGCCACGCGCTGCTCCAGCGTCTCGTTCGCATTGTGCATCGCGGCGACGGCCAGGCGCTCCGCCGTCATGTCGGTGAAGCTGATCACGAAACCCCGGTCCGGCATCTCCTGGCAGAAGACATCGAGCACCGCGCCATCGCCGCGCCGCAGTTCGAGCAGCAGCGGCCCGGCGCGCGTGTCGCGCTCCGCCCATTCGCCGAGCGCCTCGAGCTCGGCCGTCGGCACGAAACGGGCGCCCGCGGTCATGTATTCGAGGATGCTGCGGAAGTCGCTGCCGGCCTGGGTGAGCTGCATCGGCAACGAGGTCAGCCGCCGCAGCCGGTGATTGCAGCCGGCGAGCCTGCGCCGGGGATCGAAGATCGCGACCCCCTGAGTGATGTGATCGAGCGTCGCGCGCAGGAGCCGCGCCTGATCGTCGAGCATCCGGTCCCGTTCCTCCCGCTCGCGCCGGACCATGTTCGTCACGTCGGTCTGGACCACGGCGGTGCCGTCGGAGGGGGTGCGATAGGCGCTGACCTGCAGCCAGCGGTCGTTGATCAGCCCGACGAGGAAGACGATGCGGGGGCTGCGGTGGTCGCGGAGCCGCTGGCGCGCCCATTCCTCACGGCTCTCGTCGTCATCGACCTGAAGATGCTGGCTCCGGGAGACCATACGCACGTAATCGACGAACTTGAGCCCCGGACCCAGCTTCGAGGCGACATCGGGGAGTTGCGCGGAGAAGCGGCTGTTGCAGAGGATGAGCGCGTCATCCTGCCCGAAGAGCGCGAAACCCTCCCGGACCGCCTCGATCGCATCGTAGAGGTCGTTGCGCGCCTGCTCCGCGTCCTGCCGCGCGACATTGAGCCGCGCATTGGCGATCGAGAGCATCTTCATGGTCTCGTCGAGATCCTTGGTGCGGGCGCGCACCTGTTCCTCGAGCGCGGCGGCGATCTGGAACTGGCTGTATCCCGCGCCGCCGCCGGAGCCGATCTCGCGCTCGATCCGCTCCATCAGCACATCGGCGATCCTGCGGAGCTTCAGGTTCTGCGTCGAGAGATCGTCCGAGGGATCGAGCAGCAGCGGCTTCATCACGTCTCTCCGAGCGGGGGATAGATCGCGACGCCGGTGAAGGTCTGGTTGACGTGCAGCATGTTGAGCTGCTCGCCATAGCTGTTGAAACCGACGACATTGTGGCGGGCCAGCGTCTCGGACATGACGCCCTTCACCTGGGTCTCCTCGACCTCGAGCCGGCGCAGGATGCATTCGCAGGCGAGGATCGTCTCCGGAGGCCCGTCGGGCGAGAGCGCCTCGAGCGAACGTTCGAGATGCGCCGAGATCTCCTGGCCCTCGGCCAGCGTCAGCACCTGGCCCGTGTCCACCGCCGAGAAGAGCCGCAGGTCGCCGTTCGGCTCGACCTGCTGGATCGCGCAGACGTGATGGGTATCACCGATGCGGATCGCCACGGGATGGGCCGCGAAGACGAAGGGCGAGAGCTGGTCCGGGTCGCGGCCGAGCGCGCGGGCATAGGCGCGGGCCGCCGGTTCGGCGTTGATCTCCATCAGGAGCCGGCGGGAGGGGTCCGCCGCCGTCACCACCATGCGCTGCTGGGTCGGGACCAGATGGTCGAAGCGGAAGACCTTGACCTGGCAGTTGGTGCGAATGAAGGCGAGAACCGCCGTGTTGGAGCGGAACGCACCCTCGGCGAGGACGAAGGTCCGCTGGAAGTTCACCCCATCCGCCGCCGAGCCGCCGAAGAGTGGCGCGCCGCCGAGCGCGGGGCCGAGCGCGCTGACGAACTGTTCCTCGCGCATGGAGAGCCCGTCGCAGAGCAGAAAGGCGAATTCGCTCGGCCAGGCCGGCGCGCTCGCCGCGAGACCGTTGCGGATGCGCAGGACATCCTGGATCGAGAGGTGGCGCGGGAACTGCTCGAGATCGGGGATCATCAGCGTCTGGGCGCGGAAATGCGCCGCCGGCAGCCCGACGCCGACGACGGCGCCCTCGAGATAGCCGTTCTCCCCGATCTCGCCGGCGGTCGTCGCGCCGATCACGGTCTGGCCGGGAAACTCGCGCATCACGGCGGCCGAGATCGCATCGGGCGAGCGGTTGGCGGAAACGAAGATCACGATCAGCGTGAAGGGCCCTGGACCGAGCATCGCGCGAATCTCGGCGATCGCGGCGTAGTCGTCGGTCCGCGACGACTGTGCGCGGCGAACCCGACCACGCGCCCCGCCCGATCTCTCCTGGACGACGCCGAATACTTCTCCCATCCGCCGAGTTTATTCGCCCTTGCTGTCCGAGCGCAAGATCGAGGCGAAGCTCGCCTTGTTCGCGACGAGCACCGCCTGGGTCCGGCTCTGCGCGCCGAGCTTGCGCAGGATCGCGGTGATATGCGCCTTCACGGTCGTCTCCGCGATCGAAAGCTCATAGGCGATCTGCTTGTTCGGCTTGCCCTCGCAGACGAGATCGAGGATGCGCGCCTGCTGCGCCGTCAGGTCGGAGAGCCGCGCCGCCGGATCGACCGCCTTGGCGGCCGCGGTCGGCGCCTTCGGCGGCACGTAGCTGTCGGGCGTGAAGGTCTCGCCGGCCCAGATCTTGGTGAAGGCCTTGACGAAGACCTCGCGCGCCGAATGCTTCGGAATGAACCCGGCCGCGCCCGCCTGGATCACCGAGGTGATGATCCGGCTGTCCTGGAAGGACGAGACGACGATGACCGGGATGCCCGGCGCGGCGGACTTCAGCCGCAAGAGCCCGTCGAGCCCGGCGACATCCGGCAGGTTCAGGTCGAGCAGGATCGCATCCGGCGCCTCGCCCGCGCGCACCTTCTCGAGCCCGTCGCCGAGGCAATTCGCCATGGTGATGGTCGAGACGCCGAGAGCGCCTGTCAGCGTCATGGCGAGAGCCTCGCAGAACAGCGGATGATCGTCGATCACCATCACATGCTGCGCGCCCTGACCCGGAGTGTTCGTCAATGAAATCACGGCAGACCGCATCCACGCATCCTCAAGCCCATGCTCTCGATGGTAGCAGAGAGATTCCGCCAGAGGATATTAGACCAAAGGTGAACGCGGCGCGCCGCCGCCGTTTCAACCGATGAGGGTGCCCGGTCTCGGAGTCCGAGGCCGGGTGTCGGGTGTTCGAGGCAGCCTCCGCCGCCTCGGACCTTGGGCTCACCGGCCCCGCGCACCTGTGCGAGAGGACCATACAAAGGTGCGAGAATCGCATGTCGCGGATTGTCGCGCCGCGTCGCGAGGTTAAGATCGGCGCCCGAACCCGGACCGCCGCGGGCCCTCCGGGCGCGCGAGCGGCGGAGACGTTCGTGGGAGGATGACGATGACAGGCCCATCGGGGACAGGCCCATCGGGGACAGGCCCATCGGGAAAGCGGCGCCGCCCGGCGCGGGCCGCGGCCGCCGCGCTTTCGCTCGCACTGGCCGCGCCCCTGCTCGGGACAGGCTTGGTCGGCTCGGGATTGCTCGGGATCGGTTTGCTCACGTCCGGTTTGCTCGGGCCCGGGGCGCGGGCGGGCGAGGCTCAGGACCGGCTCTTCGCACTCGGCGCGCTCGATGCCGTCGAGACCGGGGAGACGCTCGTCTACGACTATTCCCGCCGCGGCACCTGGCCCGGCGACGAGCCGGCCAGGCTCGATCACGGCGAAGCCCGGCTGACCGTCGAGCCGCCGGGCGCGGACGGCGCCCAGCGCGCGCGCGCCGAGGTCCGCGACGGCGAGACGGTGATCGGCCGGTTCAACCCCTTCCCCGTGGACGCCGGCAATCCGATGTTCATGGTCTTCATGGAGGAGGCGGTCTCGACGATGGCCACGCTGACAGGGGGCAGTTCCTTCTACATCCGCAACCGGATGCGCGAGGCGCTGGCTTCCCAGAACGCGGTCGAGGAGACCACGGTTTCCTTCGACGGCCGGTCGGTTCCGGCGCGCGTGCTGACCTTCCAGCCGTTCCTGAACGACAGGAACGCCAACAAGATGGGCCCGGCCTTCGTCGACCTCACGATCCGCTTCACCATGAGCGACGAGATACCGGGCGGCTTCGCGCGGATGGAGGCGGTGACCGGACCCGCCGCCGCCGCGCCGGCCCCGGCTGGGAGCGCGCCCGAGGCGGGCGAACCGGCGGGAGAGCCTCTCGTCGACATGAGCTTCAATCTCGCCAAGGTCGAGGAGGGCTGAGATGCACGGAAAGATCGCGATCCTCGCCGCGCTGGCAATAGGCGTCTCCGTCATTGGAATTTCCGCGCCAGCGCCCAGTCTCGCACAGGGCGCGCGTCCGGCGGACAGCGGCGCGGGCCTCGTCAACGACTACCCGACCGAGGCGCGGGCCGATTACGTCTTCACCTGCATGGCAGCCAACGGACAGACACGCGAGACGCTGCGCCGGTGTTCCTGCTCCGTCGACGTGGTCGCCTCGATCCTGCCCTATGAGCGCTATGTCGAAGCGGAGACGGTGCTGGCCATGCGGCAGGTCTCGGGTGAGCGGGTCGGCATGATGCGGACCGCGCCGATGGCGAACGACCTCGTGCGCGACCTGCGGCGCGCGCAGGCCGAGGGCGATGTCCGCTGTTTCTGAGCGCAGCCGATCCGCCTCCCGGGAGGCGACGCCCCGGGGGCCGGACCGCTGTGCGTCCGATCTCCGGGTGTTGGCTCCCCGGGCGTCGGCTCCTCGGGCGTCAGCTTCCGAGCGGGAAACTGCCCTCGAAACTTCCGCCGTCCGTGTCATGCGCCTCGACGCTGAGCGCCTCGCCCACGCCGCTGTCGACATAGCGGAAGCGGAAGGTCGGGTCCTCGCTGATCGAGATGCCGCCCTCCATGCGGAACAGCATCTCCTCTCCCCGCCGCACCTCGACCGTATCGATGAACCAGGCCGGCACGAAGAGATGGGTGATCTGGTCGCGCTGCAGCCCCGAATAGTTCGGGTGGCGGAGCATCACCTGCGCCGTCCGCCGCGTGCCCGACGCCGCCGGCTCCTGCTCGTACCAGCGCGCCTTCATCTGCCCGAGCGCCGCGAGCGCGGCCTCCGCGTCCTTCGACGCCGGCGCCGAGCAGCCGCCCGAGGCGCGGACGTAGGCGCCCACCATGTGAAGCGCCCCGTCCTCGGTCTCCGCGATCGCACGGATGTTGGAATAGGCATTGACGCGGACGCGGGTTTCGAGGTCGAGCGGCGCCATCGCCGGACCGAAGGTGAAGACCGCGGCGACCGGCGCCGGGTTCTCGTCTATGACGAGCGTCAGCTTGGCGATCCGCGCGGTGCCTTCCTTCTGGACCAGCCGCACCGGGACCGTCGCCGCGTCCTCGGCCCGGAATGGCGCTTCGAGGGCGAAGAGCCCTGCGCCGTCGAGAAGCTCGCCTTCGCCCACGACATCGCCGCGGATCTCGTCCCAGGCCTCGCTCGGCCGCATGGACGTGTCGCGTGCCATATCACCGGCCGCCTCGGCCGTCTGCGCGCGAACGCCCTGGCCGCCGGGCAGGGCGAGCAGAGGCAGGGCGAGGGCGAGTATCGCGGCGGCGCGCATGAAGGGCGCGGCGAGGCGCGCAGAGACGAATCCGGACATGACGGGCTTCCTCCCACGAAGCGGTCCGCAGCATACACCCGAAACGATCGGTTTCGTAGCGCGACATTCGTCGCTGGATTCATCCCGGGATTCGTGCCCGGCTTCGTCTCCGGGCGGTGCCGGGCGGGAAGGACAGCATGATCGAGCTCCTGATGGAAATCTGCCTGGCGGACCGTCCGGACGCCTGCGCCCGCCACCTGCTCCCCGGCCCCTGTGTCGAGCAGCGCGCGCTCGACTGGGTCGCGGCCCGGCCCGGCCTCACGCTCCGGGATTCGTCCTGCGATCCCGCCGGCCTGTCCGCGCTCCCGGTCACCGAAGTCGCGCCGGGCGTCTTCGTGCACGAAGGCCGGCAGGAACTCGCCAGTCCCGAGAACGCCGGCGACGAGGCCAACATCGGTTTCGTGATCGGCGAGGAAGCGGTGGCGGTGATCGACGCCGGAGGCTCGCGCCAGGTGGCCGAAGGGCTCCACGCCGCGATCCGGGCCCGGACGGAGCTGCCGATCCGCTGGCTCGTGCTGACGCACATGCACCCCGACCATACGTTCGGCACCGAGTTCTTCCGGGAGGCGGGCGCGCAGGTGATCGGCCACGCGCGCCTGCCAAACGCGCTCGCGAACCGCGCCGAGAGCTACACCGAGGCGGCGGAGCGGACGATGGGGCCGCTGATCGCCCGCGCCGCGGCGATCGTTCCGCCCGAGGAGACCGTCGCGGAGACGCGCGACCTCGACCTTGGCGGGCGCGTGCTGCGCCTGGAAGCCTGGCCGACCGCGCATACCGACAACGACCTGACGGTCCGGGATCTCGCGACCGACACCTGGTTCATGGGCGATCTCGTCTTCGACCGCCAGACGCCGTCGATGGACGGCTCGGTCCTGGGCTGGCTCGACCTGCTCGGCGATCTCTCCGGCCAGCCCGCCGCGCGAATCGTTCCGGGACACGGCGCGGCCGCGCTACCCTGGCCGGAAGGCGCCGATGCGACCCGCGGCTACTTTTCCGCACTGGTGGAGGAGACGCGCGAATCCCTCGCCTCAGGGGAGAGTTTGGGCGCGGCGGCGCCCAGGCTGGGCAAGGACTTGCGCGGCGACTGGCTGCTCTTCGACGCGTTCAATGCCCGCAATGCGACGGCGATCTATCGCGAGCTCGAATGGGAATGAACGAGCCCGCGAAAACCGGCTTCGTGGACGCGGCCTGATCGCGTAAAATGGACTTCGAGCACGGTATTGGTCCCGCGCTCGAAACAGAAAACCACAGACTTCCCCCGGGAGGGGAGCCCGTTGGCGGAAACAGCCGTGATGAGCACGGCTGTGATTCAGGTCATGGGGACGAATATGATCGAACTCGCATTCATTGTCTGCCTGATGTCGGCGCCGCACGATTGCCGCCAGAAGGTCATCAAGTTCATGCCCGGCCAGTCGGCCGCGCTCTGCATGTATCACGCGCAGCCGATGCTGGCCGCCTGGGTGGGACAGCGGCCCGATTACCGGGTGACGAAATGGCGCTGCCGCGAGATGGCCGACAGCCTCGCCGAGCGGAACGACCCGGACGCGGCCCCGCCGCTCTGAATCGCGCCACGCGGAGCGCGCCTCAGGTGAATTCCGCGAGAATCCGCGCGATCGCGAAGGCGCGCTGCTCCAGAAGCACCGGCGTCTCGCAGACATAGGTCAGCGACTGCGACCGCTCGCGAAAGACGCGGATATCCCAGTTCAGGTTGTCCTGCGCTTCCTCGACCTTGTCGAGATCGGGCTCCGGGGCCGCGCGCAATTCCGCGAGCGCGGCCTCCTTCTCCTTCACCGCGTCGGAGAGCGCGACCTGGCTGTGGGCGTAGCGGCTGATCCCGCTCATGATCTGGCGGCGCTCCGTGTCGATCCGGTCGAGCACGCCGGAGAAGAGCAGCGCCATCCGCGCCGGGCGCTCCGAAGCGTCGAGCCCGGATGCGTAGTCGGTCGCGAGCGCCCTGACCTCGTCGAGGCTGGTGCGCCGCGCGGCCATCACCCCGGCGAGCCGCGCGATCTCCGGATCGTCCTCCCAGTCTCCCTCGGCGGGCGGGCCGGCCCACATCTGGCCAGCCGACAGATTGGGCACCTTGCGCTGGACGCAGGGCCAGTCGGGATCGCTCTGATCCGCCGCGCGGACGGGGCCGGCGAGCGGCGGGAGCAGGCCGGCCGCCAGGACGAGGGCCAGCGCGGCCCGCGGTGCACGAGCGGGTTTCGCAGTCATGCGGGGTCCTCCATCGATGCGCCGCGCGTACCTTATTGACTTGTTGAAACCGTCGCGGGGGTCAAGACTGACCTTGGGATTCCGCCGGAAACCGACGCCAAGGTCGGGGGTGCGCCGATCCGTCGCGGTCGCGCCGGACGCCCGGCGGTCGAGGAGTCGAGCCATGATCGAACTCATCTTCATCGCCTGCCTCAAGGTCGAGCCAGGCACCTGCCAGCAGCGGGTCCTGGGCTTTGTCGGCGGGACTCCCGCCGCCTGCGCGCGCCGCGCCCAACCGGAACTCGCGGTCTGGGCCGACACCCATCCGGCCTTCGCCATCGCCTCCTGGAAATGCGCCGACGGCGAGACGCGGGAACGCGATGCCTGACCCGCGCATCCCCTCCGCGGGCGCCGGTCGCGAGGCCTGATGGCGATCGGGGCTGGACGGGGGACCAGCACCAAAGTCTAATCGGCTCCGGCGGCTTTGGGTTGTAAGTCGCCAGCAATCGGCCAGAGACGCGGCCAAGTCCGCGCGCACCGGCCGACCGGAAGGCCAATCGGAGGAAGCCATGAAAACACGCGCGGCCGTAGCATTCGAGGCGGGCAAGCCGCTTGAGGTGACTGAGGTCAACCTCGAAGGGCCGAAGGAAGGCGAGGTCCTGATCGAGGTCAAGGCCACCGGCATCTGCCACACCGACGAGTTCACCCGCTCCGGCGCCGACCCCGAAGGCCTGTTCCCGGCAATCCTCGGCCACGAGGGCGCGGGCGTCGTCGTCGAGGTCGGCCCCGGGGTCACGAGCGTGAAGAAGGGCGATCATGTCATTCCGCTCTACACGCCGGAATGCCGGTCCTGCCCGTCCTGCCTCAGCCGGAAGACCAATCTCTGCACGTCGATCCGCGCGACCCAGGGCCAGGGGCTGATGCCCGACGGCACCTCGCGCTTCACCACGCTCGACGGCGATCCGATCCACCACTACATGGGCTGTTCGACCTTCTCGAACTACACGGTCCTGCCCGAGATCGCGGTGGCGAAGGTTCGCGAGGACGCGCCCTTCGACAAGATCTGCTACATCGGCTGCGGTGTCACGACCGGCGTGGGCGCGGTCATCAACACCGCCAAGGTCGAGATCGGCTCGACGGCCGTGGTCTTCGGTCTCGGCGGGATCGGGCTCAACGTGCTGCAGGGACTGCGGCTCGCGGGCGCCGACATGATCATCGGCGTCGATCTCAACAACGACCGCAAGGAATGGGGCGAGAAGTTCGGGATGACCCACTTCATCAACCCGACCGAGATCGGCGAGGATATCGTCCCCTATATCGTCAACCTCACGAAGCGGGGCGCGGACCAGATCGGTGGCGCAGATTACACCTTCGACTGCACCGGCAATGTGAAGGTCATGCGCCAGGCGCTCGAATGCTCGCACCGGGGCTGGGGCAAGTCGGTGGTGATCGGCGTGGCGCCGGCCGGGGCGGAGATCGCGACGCGTCCGTTCCAGCTCGTGACCGGCCGGCAGTGGCTCGGCACCGCTTTCGGCGGCGCGCGCGGCCGCACCGACGTGCCGAAGATCGTCGACTGGTACATGGACGGCAAGATCCAGATCGACCCGATGATCACCCACACGATGCCGCTCGAGGACATCAACAAGGGCTTCGACCTGATGCACCACGGCGAGTCGATCCGGGGCGTCGTCCTCTACTGAGAGAATGCCCCCGACATCGGGCCCGGCGGACCGATCCGGTTCGGCGGGCCCAGACGCGCATGCCTCCCCTCGGGCGGGCAATTCTCCCGCGGACTTCGGGCCGCCGCGCCCGGGTTCGTCGCGCCGCGGACAGGCCTGCGAAGCCGGTACCGGCCCGGACAGCGCCCGGTGATCACTCCCGCGGCCGCTCCGCTCGGCGCCTCCAGAAAAATTTTCTGATATCAGATACTTGCACGGTACCGAGCCGCGTGCGCGAAGGACGACCGCGCCCTTGTGGATGGGGTACTACTTTATGCCAATCAGAACGGCTTTGTTGTTGACCGGCTCAACGGCCCGCCCTTTTAATGCCCTCAAAAGAAGCGTGATAAATATCCTCCTCAGGGAGGGAAGGCGTCTTTCAGGTGGAGGAGTTCGTGCCGGCCGCGCCGTCTTCGGTGTCGGTTGGCGGCTCGGTTCAATCTGCCAGTGACAGATTAAAACAGCCCAGTGGGAGGGTTAGATGATCAGATATGCATTGCCGGCGGCGGCCGCGTTACTGCTTTCGGGCAGCTGGGGCGCTTCCGCCAACGAAAGCACCCAGCAGGCGATCAGCGACGCCAAGAACTGGGCGATCCAGACGGGCGACTACGCGAACCAGCGCTATTCCACGCTCGAACAGATCACCAAGGCGAACGTGGGAGACCTGCAGGTCGCCTGGACCTTCTCGACCGGCGTGCTGCGCGGCCATGAGGGCTCGCCGCTCGTGATCGGCGACATCATGTATGTCCACACGCCGTTCCCGAACATCGTCTACGCGCTCGATCTCAAGCAGGACGGCAAGATCATCTGGAAGTACGAGCCGCAGCAGGACCCGAACGTCATCGGCGTGATGTGCTGCGACACCGTCAACCGCGGACTCTCCTTCGCGGACGGCATGGTCTTCCTGTCGCAGGCCGACACCACGGTCGTGGCACTCGACGCCGCGACCGGCGAGGTCAAGTGGAGCGTCAAGAACGGCGATCCGGCGAAGGGCGAGACGGCGACCGCGACCACGATGCCGTTCAAGGACAAGCTGCTCGTATCGATCTCGGGCGGCGAATTCGGCGTGCAGGGCCATGTGACGGCCTACAACATCGCCGACGGCTCGCAGGCCTGGCGCGCCTATTCCGTCGGCCCGGACGACCAGATCCTGTTCGACCCGGAGACCACCACGGAGCTTGGCAAGCCCGTCGGCGCGGACAGCTCGCTCAAGACCTGGGAAGGCGACCAGTGGCAGATCGGCGGCGGCACCACCTGGGGCTGGTTCTCCTACGACCCCGACCTGAACCTCATCTATTACGGCTCGGGCAACCCCTCCACCTGGAACCCGTCGCAGCGGCCGGGTGACAACAAGTGGTCGATGACGATCTTCGCGCGCGACGCCGACACCGGCGTGGCGAAATGGGTCTACCAGATGACGCCCCACGACGAATGGGACTTCGACGGCGTCAACGAGATGATCCTCGCCGACATCGAGATCGAAGGCCAGCAGGTGAAGACGCTGGTCCACTTCGACCGCAACGGCCTCGCCTACACGATGAACCGCGAGACCGGCGAGCTTCTCGTCGCGGAGAAATACGACCCGACGGTCAACTGGACAACCGGCGTCGACATGGACCCGAATTCGGAAACCTACGGCCGCCCGGCCGTGGTCGAGGAATACTCGACCGAGGCCAATGGCGAGGACGTGAACACGACCGGCGTCTGCCCGGCCGCCCTCGGCACCAAGGACCAGCAGCCGGCCTCCTACTCGCCGAAGACCGGCCTCTTCTACGTGCCGACCAATCACGTCTGCATGGACTACGAGCCGTTCCGCGTGAGCTACACCGCCGGCCAGCCCTATGTCGGCGCGACCCTCTCGATGTTCCCCGCGCCGGACAGCCACGGCGGCATGGGCAACTTCATCGCCTGGGACGCGGCGGCGGGCGAGATCAAATGGTCGCTGCCCGAGCAGTTCTCGGTCTGGTCGGGCGCGCTCGCGACCGCGGGCGACGTGGTCTTCTACGGCACGCTCGAAGGCTATCTGAAGGCGATCGACTCCGAGACGGGCGAGGAACTCTACAAGTTCAAGACCCCGTCGGGCATCATCGGCAACGTCTTCACCTATGAGCACGCCGGCAAGCAGTATGTCGGGGTCCTCTCGGGCATCGGCGGCTGGGCCGGCATCGGCCTCGCGGCGGGCCTCACCAATCCGAACGAGGGCCTCGGCGCCGTCGGCGGCTACTCGGCGCTCAGCGACTACACCGCGCTCGGCGGGCAGCTGACCGTCTTCGCGCTTCCGGACTGATTTCCGGAACCGGGGTTCGGACGCGGCCGCGCTTGGGGAGTAGCGGGGCGTCCGGGTCTCGAGGCCTTTGACCACCAGGGGGCGGGACACCTCGTGTTTCGCCCCCGTTGCTGGCCCGGCCTCGAATTCACTGCAAAGGGCGGAGACCCTGTCGAAGTCGAAATCATGTAGCTGGGTCTTGGGAGGACCATGATGATCCGCGCCAAATCACTCCTCGCCGTCACAACCGTGACAACAGCCGCCGCGCTCGGCATCGCCACGATGGCCGTCGCGCAGACCGCGGCGCTGACGCCGGAGCAGCAGGCGGCCAATGTGACGCCCGACTACGAAACCGACGGCAAATGGTTCACGGCCGAGGATGTCCCAACCTTCAAGGTGGAAGAGGACGGAACCGTCGACTGGTACACGTTCTCTGGCTTCCGGCGCTACAACGCCGAGTGCTTCGTCTGCCACGGGCCGGATGGACAGGGTTCGACCTATGCGCCTCCGCTCGCGAAATCGGCGCTGCGGATCGACTATTACGACTTCATGGGAATCGTCGCGGGCGGGAAGCAGTCGGGCAACCTCGTGATGCCGGCCTTCGGCGAGAACCGCAACGTGATGTGCTATCTCGATGACATCTACATCTATCTCAAGGCCATGGGCACGGAAACCATCGCCCGCGGCCGCCCGGCCAAGCGCGCCGAGAAGCCCGAAGCCTATGCCGAGCAAGAAGATGCCTGCATGGGCTAGCGCCGCGGCGGGTCCGGTGGCGGGTCTGGCGGCGGGCCTCGTGGCGGCGGTGCTGGTCGCCGGGCCGCTCGCGGCCCAGCCCACGGATCTCGTGTCGCGCGAGGCCTTCCGGGTCTGCGCCGATCCCGCCAACGTGCCCGAAAGCGTCGAGGACGGATCTGGCTTCGAGAACCGGATCGCCGAACTCATGGCGACGACGCTCGACCGCCCGCTCCAGTACTTCTGGTCGCCGATGGCGATGGGCTTCGTGCGCCGCACGCTCATGAGCTACAACTGCGACGTCATCATCGGTTTCGCCCAGGGCGAGGACATGGTGATGACGACGAACGCCTATTACACCTCGGGCTACACGCTGGTGACGCGCGAGGACAGCGACCTCGCCGATGTGACCACCCTCGCCGACCCGAGGCTGAAGGGGCGAAGGATCGGCGTCATCGCGGGTACGCCACCGGCGAGCTATCTCGCGCATTACGGGCTGCTCGGGACGGTGCGCGGCTACAACCTGCAGGTCGACCGGCGCGTCGAAAGCCCGAGCGAGGACATGCTGCGGGCGATCGACGCAGGCGAACTCGACATCGCCGTGATGTGGGGGCCGGTCGCGGGACCGCTCGTCAAGCAGTCGGAGGCGCCGCTGAGGCTCGCGGTCCTGATCGACGAGCCGAAGCCGGCCGGTGTGCCGCGGCTCTTCTATCGCGTGAGCATGGGGGTTCGGAACGGCGAGGACGTCTGGAAGCGCGAGCTGAATTCGACGCTGCGCAAGGTGCAGCCCGAGATCGACGCGATCCTGCGCGAGGCGGGCGTGCCGCTCCTCAACGACATGGGCACGGCTGAGAAGCCCGAGGCCGCGCAGTGACACCGGCCCGGCCAGCGGGATTGCCCGGCCTGGGCGTCCTCGCGGCCATGGTGCCTCTGCTCGCGCTGGCGCTCGTTGCTCCGCCGTCGCTTCCCTTCCTAGCCGCGGGAAGCGCGCGGGCCGCCGGGGCGGAGGACACCGCGCCGTCACCCGCCGAGGCACCGGCGGGCGCTGCGTCGGAGACGCCAGCGGAAATGACATCAGGAGCACCGGTCGAGCAGCCCGTGGAGCCACCGGTCGAGGCACCCCGTCCGCCAGAGGGACAGGCACTGGAAACGCCAACGCCGCCAGAGACCTCGCCCCCCGCCGCGACGCCCCTCCCAGCTCCCGCGCCCGTGACGAGCGCCCCACCCGAGCCCCGAACCGGCGTCGGAACCGCCGCCCCGCCGCCTTCGCGACCGCCCGGGCCTCCGGCGGCGCGGCCGGAAGCGGCTCCCGCGCCGGAGCCCGAAGGGTATCACGGTGAACCCTACCGCTCGCCGGTGCCCGCGACCCTGAAGGGCGCGGAGGTTGTCGGCGACGCGGCCGCCCATGCGCTCTGGCGCGCCGGGGTGCCCTTCGTCGACATGCTCCCGACCGCGGTCAGACCGGCCAACCTGCCCGCCGGCACGCTCTGGCGCGATCCGCCGCATGAGACGATCCCCGGAGCCGTCTGGCTCGCCAACACCGGCTATGCCGCGCTCGACCCGGAGACGGAGCGCTACTTCCTCGACGCTCTCGGCCGGATCAGCGAGGGACGCGTGGACGCGCCGCTGGTCTTCTTCTGTCAGCGGGACTGCTGGATGTCCTGGAATGGCGCGAAGCGCGCGGTCGAGAACGGCTATGCGCGGGTGTTCTGGTATCCCGCCGGCACCGACGGCTGGCGCGAGCAAGGCGGCGTGCTCGAAACGGTCAAACCCTACGCGCCGCCCGCCGCCTCGGAGGGATCTGAGCCAGCCCCCTGATCGCCGCGCCACATCGAAGCCGCGGTCCGAGCCCGCTCCAGAGGCGCGCCGCCTTGGCGACGAAACGGCGCGGGCGCACGGGACGGGCCCCGGTTGCCTTCCCTTGCCGCGCGGCCTAGGGTCGGCCCGTCCCTCCCACTACCATCGAGCGCGGGCCCATGAACCATCCGCTGTCCAATTCCCAGATGCGCGACGCCGATGCGCTCCTGCATCCGTATGCCAACGCCGTCGCGCTGCGCGCGAACGGCGTGCAGATGATCGACCGGGGCGAGGGGATCCGCGTCTATGACGAGAACGGCAAGGGCTACATCGAAGGGCTCTCGGGCCTCTGGTGCGCCGGCCTCGGCTTCAACAACGAGGAACTGATCGAGACCGCGCGGGAGCAGATGGCGAAGCTCCCCTACTACCACCTCTTCACCGGCAAGAGCCACGAGAAGGCGATCGAACTCGCCGAGAAGCTGAAGGAGCTCGCCCCCGGACGGATCGCCCGCGTCTTCTACCAGTCGAGCGGGTCCGAGGCGAACGAGACCCAGATCAAGATGGCCTGGTACTACAACAACGCGCTCGGCCGGCGAGAGAAGAAGAAGATCATCAGCCGGGTGAAGGCCTATCACGGAACGACCATCGTCTCCGCCTCGCTGACCGGACTGCCCTACAACCACCTCGATTTCGACCTGCCGGTTGATCGCATCAAGCATACGACGACCCCGCATTTCTGGAAGGGCGCGGAGCCCGGCGAGAGCGAGGCCGAATTCACCGCCCGCCTCGCCCGCGATTTCGAGGAGATGATCCTCGCCGAGGGGCCCGATACCGTCGCGGCCTTCATCGCCGAGCCGATCATGGGCGCGGGCGGGGTGATCGTGCCGCCCGAAGGCTATTTCCCGGCGATGGCGGAGGTCGCGCGGAAATACGACATCCTGATGATCTCGGACGAGGTGATCTGCGGCTTCGGGCGCACCGGCCAGTGGTTCGGCGCGCAGACCTTCGGCTATGAGGCGACGTCCTATTCCATGGCGAAGCAGCTGACCGGTTCCTACCTGCCGCTCTCCGCTGTCGGGATCAATCAGGACATGGCCGATGTGATCGAGAAGCATACGGGCCAGATCGGCACCTTCGGGCATGGTTATACCTACGGCGGCCATCCGGTCGGCTGCGCGGTCGGGATCAAGACGCTGGAGATCTATCACCGGATCGACGCGCCGGGCCGGGTCCGCGCGCTGGCCCCGAAATTCGCCGCGCATCTCGACCGGCTCGCCCAGCACCCGCTCGTCGGCGAGGCCCGGCATACGGGGCTGGTCGGCGCGCTCGAACTCGCACCGGAGAAGTCGCCGAAAGGGTTCGAGACCCCGGGCAGGGTCGGCCTCCGGCTGGCGCAGGAACTGCTTGAGCGCGGCGTGATCGTGCGCGCGATGGTCGATACGATCGCCTTCTGCCCGCCGATGATCATCACCGAGGAAGAGATCGACGAACTCTTCGCCCCCGTCGAGGCCGCGCTCGACGCGACCGAGGCCTGGGCCAGAGCGGAAGGCCACCTCGCCTGACATTCTCGCGGGGCGCCCGCCCGCCCCCCTCTCCGCTCCCACGCTCCGAGAAAGGCGCCGCATGACCGGCCCGCTGCGCGGCATCGCCTGCAAGATCGCATCCGTCACCTGTTTCGTCATCATGGCGGCGATCATCAAGGCGACGGCCTCCGTCGTACCGGCGGGACAGGCGGTGTTCTTCCGGTCGCTCTTCGCGATCCCGGTGATCCTCGTCTGGCTCACGGCGCGCGGCGAGTTGCGGCGCGGGCTCGCGACGGCGCATCCGCTCGGCCATGCCTGGCGGGGGATCGCGGGGACGACCTCCATGATCCTGATCTTCGCCGCGCTCGGCCTCCTGCCGCTTCCGGAGGCGACCGCGCTCGGCTATGCGACGCCGCTGCTTCTCGTCATCTTCGCGGCGATGTTCCTCCGCGAGCGGGTCCGCGTCTTTCGCCTGCTCGCCGTGCTCGTCGGCCTCGCGGGCGTGCTGATCGTGCTCTCGCCGCGCATGACGCTCGGCGTCGAAGGCGCCACATCGGCGGAGACGCTCGGCGCGGTGCTGGCGCTCGGCGGGGCGACCTTCGCGGCGCTGGCGCAGGTCTATGTGCGCAAGCTCGTGCGGTCGGAGGAAACGGCGGCGATCGTGTTCTATTTCTCCGTCACCGGCGCCTGTGTCGGCCTCCTGACCCTGCCCTTCGGCTGGGTCCTGCCCACGCCGGGCCAGACGGTGCTGCTCATCGCGGCGGGGCTGATCGGCGGCGTCGGGCAGATCCTGCTGACCGAGAGCTACCGCTACGCCGAGGCGAGCCTGATCGCGCCATTCGAGTACACCTCGATGCTGCTCGCGATCCTGATCGGCTATTTCGTCTTCTCCGAGATCCCGACCCGCACCACGATCGTGGGCGCGACGCTGATCGTCGCGGCGGGTCTCTTCATCATCTGGCGCGAACGCCAGCTCGGCCTGGCACGCGCCCGCGCGCGTCAGGCCATGACCCCGCAGGGGTAGAATCGGGCCATGACCCCGCGGGGGTAGAACGCGCATGACACGGCGAGGGACAGGAACGTGATTGATGTTGACCGCGCGCCGGAGCGCCGCCAAGCTGAGGACGCCATGCAGATCTTCAAGGTCTTCCGCGCGCCCGAATGGGCGGATCTGGTCGAGAACGGCAGCACCCCGGGCTCTCCTGTGGATCTGGCCGATGGCTTCGTTCATTTCTCGACCGCCGAGCAATTGTCCGAGACGATCCGGCGGCATTTCGCGGGCGAAACCGGGCTCGTTCTCGCCGCGATGCTGGCGAGCCGGGGCGGCGCCTGGCTGCGCTGGGAGGCCTCGCGGGACGGTGCGCTCTTCCCGCATCTCTACCGCGATTTCGAGATGGAAGACGTTCACTGGTCGCGGCGGCTGGACGACGACCCGGCCGCGCATGCGCTTCCGGCCGAAACAAGCTGCGCCTGACCCCATGCGCGCGATCGACCGACTCGGCCTGCCGGTTCTGCGGGGGCTCTTTGATCCTGAAACCGCGCATGGCCTGGCGCTCAAGGCCTTGCGCCTCGGGCTCGGGCCGGCAAGCGGCCTGCCGAGTTCGCCCCGGCTCCGGACCCGCCTCGCGGGGCTGGACTTGCCGAATCCGATCGGGCTCGCGGCGGGTTTCGACAAGAACGCCACCGCGCTGCCGGCGCTGGCGCACGCGGGCTTCGGCTTCGTCGAGGTCGGCGCGGCGACCCCGCTGCCCCAGCCCGGCAATCCCAAACCCCGGCTCTTCCGGCTGGACGCCGACCGGGCGGCGATCAACCGGTTCGGCTTCAACAACGACGGGGCGGTGGCGATCGCCGGCCGGCTCGCCGCGCGGCCCAGGGGAGCGGTGATCGGCCTCAATCTCGGCGCCAACAAGACGAGCATCGACCGGGCCGCGGATTTCGCGCGCGTGTTGACGCTCGCCGGGCCGCATGTCTCCTTCGCGACGGTGAACGTCTCCTCGCCCAATACCGAGAAGCTTCGCGACCTGCAGGGGCGCGACGCGCTCGACGCGCTGCTCGGCAGGGTCATGAAGGCGAACGCGGGCCTCGTCAGGCCGGTGCCGATCTTCCTGAAGATCGCCCCGGACCTGACCGACGCGGAACTCGCCGAGATCTGCGCCGTCGCCGAGGATCATGGAATCGCCGCGCTGATCGCGACCAATACCACGCTCTCGCGCGAGGGTCTGACCGATCCCCGGAAGGAAGAGGCGGGCGGCCTGTCGGGCCGGCCGCTCTTCGCGCGCTCGACCACGATCCTGGCCAAGGCGGCGCTTCTGACCGGGGGCCGCCTGCCGTTGGTCGGCGTTGGCGGCATCGCATCGGCGGAGGACGCCTATGCGAAGATCCGCGCGGGCGCCTCGGCGGTGCAGTTCTACACGGCCATGGTCTTCGGAGGCATCGGCCTCGCGGCGGAATTCGCCCGCGGCCTCGACGCGCTGCTGGCGCGGGACGGTTTCGCGAATGTCACCGAGGCGGTGGGGCTCGACGCGGAACGCTGGGCCAACGCCTGAAACCCGGCGAGCCCCCTGCGCGCGCGACTCAGGCGACGCGCGCCTCGATCTTCGGATAGCGCAGGCCGAGCGTGATCCCCCGGGCCGTGTTGAGAATCATGAGCCCGGCCCAGAGCCCGTGGTTGCCCATGAGCGGGATCAGCGCCGCCAGCGCCAGCGCATAGACCGCGACCGAGACCAGCGCGGCGTCGCGCATGTCCCGCGTCTGGGTCGCGCCGATGAAGATGCCGTCGAGCATCCAGGCGGCGATCCCGATCAGGGGCGCCGCGATCAGCCAGGGCAGGAACTCGCGCGCCGCCGCCCGGACCGGCTCCGAGGTCGTCATGACGTCGATGATCGGCGGACCGAGCAGGCCGAACGCGAGCGCCAGCGCCACGGCGAAGCCGAGCCCCCATTGCGAGGACAGGATCGCGGCGCGGCGGAGTTCCGCGCGTGACCCCTGCCCGATCGCCTGCCCGACCAGCGCCTCGGCCGCGAAGGCGAAGCCGTCGAGCGCATAGGCGGTGACGTGGAGGAACTGGAGCAGGATCTGGTTCGCAGCCAGCGGCACGTCGCCGAGGCCGGCGCCGAAGAACAGGAAGGCGGTGAAACAGGCCTGCAGCACCACCGAGCGGATCATGATGTCGCCATTGACCGCCGCCATGCGCCTGAGCTTCACGGGATCGAAGACCCGCGCCCAGTCCCGCCATTGCGCGCCCGAGAAGGCCGCGCGGCAGAGCCAGAGCCCGAGCGCGAGCCCGGCCCATTCCGCGATCAGCGTGGCGAGCGCCACCCCCGCGACTCCCCAACCGAGGCCGAGGACGAAGGTGATCGAGAGCGCGACGTTCAACCCGTTGGTGAAGACCTGAAGAAGGAGCACGCCGCGCGCCCGCTCCATCGCGATGAGCCAGCCGGTGAGCGCATAGGCGGCGATCGCCGCCGGCGCGCCCCAGACCCGGATCGCGAGATAGGTCCGCGCGAGCCCCTCCACCTCGTCGGAGGCGGGCGCGAGCCGGAAGGCCGCCCAGAAGATCCCGACCTGGCCGAGGATCATCACCGCGCCCGCGGCGAAGGCGATCATGATCCCGCGCGTGAGGAGCGCCCCGGTCTCGCCCGCGTCGCCCGCGCCCCGCGCCTGGGCCACGAGTCCGGTCGTGCCCATGCGCAGGAAGCCGAAGATCCAGTAGATCGAGAGCAGGATGATCGCACCGAGACCCACGGCGCCGATCGGCGCCGCCTGGCCGAGCTGGCCGATCACGGCGGTATCGACCGCGCCGAGCAGCGGCACGGTCGCATTCGAGACGACGATCGGGAGTGCGACGCCGAGCACGCGGCGGTGGGTCATCGGCGGAACGCGGACCCTGTCGGGAGCGCTCATTCGCCGCCGCCGCTCCCGCCGCCGCTCCCCCTGAGGCCCGGCGGCATGTCGGGCGCCCGCTCGCGCCCGACGAGCGTCGGCATCAGGAAATGCCCGGTCGCCTGCGCCATCGGACGGCCGCGGTTGTCCTGCCAGGCTTCGACATGGACGCTGGCGTAGCGCCGGCCCATCCGCGCGACCCGCGCCCGGGCATAGGCGTCGCGCGGCAGCCCCGAGCGCAGGTAGTCGATGGTGAAGTCGATCGTCTTCGGCCAGGACGGGAACTGGCCCGCCTCGATGGCGGCGGCTTCCGGCCCGCCACCCTCCATCCGCTCCCAGACCATCTGCCAGGCGAGTTCCATGAGCGCGGTGATCTCGAGAAAGGCTCCGATCGCGCCGCCATGCAGCGCGGGAAGCATGGGATTGCCGATCAGCTTCTCGTCGAAGGGCATCCGCGCCGTCAGCTCGTCGCCGCGCCGGTCGAACTCGACCCCGAGATGGCGGACATAGGGCACGGAGCGCGCGAGATGCCCGAGCGCGGTGTCGCGGCGCTGCTTGGCAACCTGAACCGGCTCGATCTTCTGCTTCACGCCGCGCCCTCCGCGTCCGGTTTCCGGGTTCCGTCGACCATGAAGGCTCCGGCCGCGGCGGCGACGGGTTCGTCGAGTCCGTCGGCATAGGCGAAGGCGCGGACGAAGGCGACGCTGCGGGTCACGCGGTAGCACTCCGCCCGGCCGAGCAGCGCCCGTCCCGGCGGCGCCGCGCGCATGTAGTCGATCCGGAGATCGATCGTGGCCGTGGTTTCCGGCCCGGCGGGGTGATTCATCACCGCCGCGCCACAGCAGGTGTCGAGCAGCGTGGTGACGACGCCGCCATGGAGGACGCCCGAGTCGGGGTCGCCGACGAAGCGGGGATCGTACTCCATGCGCAGGGCCGCCCGCCCGGCGTCGATTTCCACCAGCTTGATTCCGAGATCGCGCGCATGGGGCAGAACGTCGATGAACGCCTGCGCCTCCTCGATGCTCACTTTTCGCGTCATGGCGCTCTCCTTTCGGCTGCGACATGGCCACATTCGGCGGCCCGGCACAATGCCAACCGGCCTCCTGCGGCGGGGCGTTAATCGCATGACGCAACGTCACCCTTACGTAAACGTAAGATTTTGATTGCTTGATAACCCGGCCGGTCCCATGTTCCCGGCAAGCACTTGAGGGAGGCCAGCGATGACCGAGGACGAGGCCGAAGCCGCCGAAAAGGCGCGGAGCATCGGTGAGATGTGCGCCGAGTTCGGCGTTACGCCGCGGACCTTGCGTTTCTATGAATCGCTCGAACTGATCTCGCCGGTCCGGCGGGCGCAGCACCGGCTCTACACCCGCCGCTGCGCCACGCGCCTGCGGCTGATCCTGCGCGGCAAGCGCTTCGGCTTCAGCCTCGAGGAGATCCGCCAGCTCCTCAACCTCTACGATCTCGGCGACCAGCAGCTCACGCAGCTGAGCCGCACCCGCGACGCCGGGAGAGAGCGACTCGATGCGATGCGCGCCCAGCGCGAGGAACTCGATCTCGCCATCGCCGATCTCGAACGCCAGCTCGCCCTCATCGACGACATGCTCACCCGCCGCTCCGGCGCCGAAGCCAACTGAACAAACCGAGGCCATCATGACCTACGCCGCTCCGCTCGACGATCTCGCCTTCCTGCTGCACCGCCTGTTCGCGGTGGAAAAGGCCGACATTCCGGGCTACGACGAGCTTGACCCGGACACGACCGCCGCCGTCCTCGGCGAGGCGGGAAAGCTCGCCGCCTCGGCGCTCGCACCGCTGAACCGCGCCGGCGACCTCGAAGGCTGCCAGTTCGAGAACGGTGTCGTGCGCGCGCCGAAGGGCTTCAAATCCGCCTATGACGCGGTCTGCCAGGGCGGCTGGACCGCCCTCGACCTCGATCCCGACTACGGCGGCCAGGGCATGCCGACGCTGATGAATTCGCTGACCGGCGAGATCTTCGCCGGGGCGAATATGGCGCTCAACATGTACTGGGGCCTGACGCATGGCGCCTACGCCGCGATCCATACCCATGGCACGCCGGACCAGAAGGCGACCTATCTGCCGCATTTCGCCACCGGGGACTGGACCGGGACGATGAACCTGACCGAGCCGCAGTGCGGAACCGACCTCGGCCTGCTGCGTACCAAAGCCGAACCGCGCGAGGACGGAAGCTACGCGATCAGCGGCCAGAAGATCTTCATCTCGGCGGGCGAGCACGACCTCTCGGAGAACATCATCCATCTCGTCCTCGCCCGCATTCCGGGCGCGCCGGCGGGCGTGAAGGGCATCTCGCTCTTCATCGTGCCGAAGTTCCTGCCGACCGAGGACGGCGAGCCCGGCCCCCGCAACGGCGTCTCCTGCGGTGCGATCGAGCACAAGATGGGCATCCACGGCAATTCGACCTGTGTCATGAACTATGACGAGGCCACGGGCTTCCTGATCGGCGAGCCGCACCGGGGCCTGCGCGCGATGTTCACGATGATGAACGAGGCGCGGCTCGCGGTCGCGATCCAGGGGCTCGCCCAGGCCGGCGCCGCGCTCCGGAACGCCGCCGCCTATGCGAAGGACCGCCTTCAGGGCCGCGCGCTACCCAAGCCCGCCAATCCCGAGGCCGCGGCCGATCCCCTGATCGTCCATCCCGACATCCGCCGCGCGCTCATGGACATGCGCGCCTTCGTCGAGGGCGGGCGGGCGCTCATCATCTGGGACGCGATGCTGATCGACCGCGCCCATCACAGCGACGCCGAGGCCGAGGCGCTGGCCTCGCTCCTGACGCCGGTCCTGAAGGGCTTCCTGACCGACAAGGGCTTCGCGACCGCGGTCGAGGCGCAGCAGGTCTTCGGCGGCCATGGCTATACCGAAGACTGGCCGATGAGCCAGTTCGTCCGCGACGCGCGTATCACCATGATCTACGAGGGCGCGAACGGCATCCAGGCGCTCGATCTCGTCGGCCGCAAGCTCGCGGCGGATGGCGGCGCGCCGATGCGCCGCTTCTTCGAGGAGATCAGGACCTTCCTGCGCGAAGCCGAGGGCGAGACCGACGCGGAGTTCAAGACCGCCTTCCTCGATCCCCTGAAATCGGCCTCGAAGGATCTCGAAGCGGCGGTGATGAGTTTCATGCGCACGGGGATGACGAATCCCAACACGGCGCTGGCGGGCTCGACCGATTTCCTGCATCTCTTCGGTCTGACCTGCCTCGGCTACATGTGGGCGCGGATCGCGCGCGCGGCCAATGGCGAAACCGCCTTCGACCAGGCGAAACGCCTGACCGCGCGGCACTACATGACCCGCGTGCTGCCGGAGACGGCGCTGCGCCGGGCCCGGATCGAAGCCGATCCGGAGCCGCTCATGACCATGCCCGAGGAGGCCTTCTGAGGGCCTCTCCGGCCCGAGACGGAGGAACCAGACCCATGTCCGAATACCAGCTCTATTCGTTCGCCCAATCCGGCAATTCCTACAAGGTCGCGCTCATGCTCGAACTCGCGGGGGCGGAATGGGAGCCGATCTGGGTCGATTTCTTCCACGGCGGAACCAAGACGCCGAACTACCTCGCGATGAACGAGATGGGAGAGGTGCCCGTGCTCGTGCATCGTGAGGTCACGCTCAGCCAGTCGGGGGTGATCCTCGACTATCTCTCCGAGCGCTACCGCGACTACGCGCCACGATCGGAGGCGGAGCGGCGGGAGGTGCTGCGCTGGCTGCTCTGGGACAACCACAAGTTCACGAGCTATATCGCGACGCTGCGCTTCATGATGAACTTCGCCGCGCCCGAGAAGCGCGAACCCGCCGTGATCACATTCCTCGAGGGGCGGGTCCGGGCGGCGATGAAGGCGCTCGACATCCATCTCGGCTCCCGGGCCTGGATCGCGGCGGAACACATGACGATCGCCGACTTCTCCTGCGCGGGCTACGTCTATTACGCCGAGGAATTCGGCGCCGACATGGCCGGTGACTATCCCAATATCGAACGCTGGCGGAACGCGATCTCCGCGATCCCCGGCTGGAAACATCCCTATGACCTGCTGCCCGGCCATCCGACGCCGGGCGGGCCGGGTTGACGGGCCGGGCTGAAAGGACCCATCCACATGGCTGATGCTTACATCTACGACGCGGTCCGCACGCCGCGCGGCAAGGGGCGCCCCGACGGCGCGCTCCATGAAGTGACCTCGGTCCGGCTCTCGGCCGATGTGATGAACGCGCTGCGCGAGCGGACCGGGACGGCGACCGACGCGGTCGAGGACGTGATCTGGGGCAATGTGACACAGGTCGGCGAACAGGGCGGCTGCCTCGCCCGCTCCGCCGTCCTGCTCTCCGACCTGCCGGAGCATGTGCCGGGCCTCGCCATCAACCGCTTCTGCGCGAGCGGGCTCGAAGCCGTCAACATCGCGGCCGGGCTCGTCCAGGGCGCGGGCGGTGGCTATGTCGCCGGCGGCGTCGAAATGATGAGCCGGGTTCCGATGGGTTCGGACGGCGCCGCGATCGGCGTGGACCCGACGCTGACCTTCGGCACCCATTTCGTGCCGCAGGGGATCAGCGCCGACCTGATCGCGACCAAATACGGTTTCACCCGCGACGACTGCGATGCCTACGCGGTAGAGAGCCAGGCACGCGCCGCGAAGGCGATGGCCGAGGGGCGTTTCGACCGTTCCGTGGTGCCGGTTCGCGACGTGAACGGCCTGACCCTGCTGGAGCGCGACGAATACCCCCGCCCCCAGACCGACATGCAGTCGCTGGGCGCGCTGCGCCCGGCCTTCAAGGATATCGGCGAGACCATGCCCGGTTTCGACGCGGTGGCGCTGCTGCGCTATCCCGAGATCGAGAAGATCGACCATGTTCACCACGCCGGCAATTCCAGCGGCATCGTCGACGGCGCGGCGGCGGTCCTGATCGGCGACGCCGATTTCGGCGCCAGACACGGGCTGAAGCCCCGCGCCCGCATTCGTGCCACGGCGAAGATCGGGACGGAGCCCACGATCATGCTCACGGGTCCGGTGCCGGTCACGGAGAAGGTGCTCGCCACCGCCGGCATGAAGATCGGCGACATCGATCTATTCGAGGTGAACGAAGCCTTCGCCGCCGTGGTGCTGCGCTTCCTGCAGGCCTTCGACGCCGATCCGGCCAGGGTCAACGTGAATGGCGGCGCCATCGCGCTCGGCCATCCCCTCGGCGCGACCGGCGCGATGATCCTCGGCACGGCGCTCGACGAGCTTGAACGCTCCGACAGGGAGACCGCGCTCATCACGCTCTGCGTCGCCTCGGGCATGGGAGCGGCGACCATCCTGGAGCGGGTTTGATGCCCGGGGCGACGGACGCCCCTGAACTCGCCCGCCTGTCGAACCTCACCGCCGCTGGCACGCCCGGCGCGACGGCACACTAATCAAGGAGATCCGAGATGCCGATCTTCACTACCGAGATCGACGCCGATGGCGTCGCGACCATCACCTGGGACCTGCCCGGCCGGTCGATGAACATCCTGACCTACGAGGGGATCGCCGAGCTCGACGCCGCCTTCGACGCGGCGCTGGCCGATCCCGCGGTCAAGGGGATCGTGATCACGTCGGCCAAGCCCGATTTCGCCGGCGGCATGGACCTCGGCATCCTCGCGAAGATGAAGGAGGACGCCGGCCCCGATCCGGCGCGCGGGCTCTTCGAAGGGATCATGGGCATCCACAAGCTGCTCCGCAAGATCGAGCGCGCGGGCATGGACCCCAAGACGCTGAAGGGCGGCAAGCCCGTCGCCCTCGCGGCGCCCGGTCTCTGCGCCGGCATCGCGACCGAGATCGGCCTCGCCTGCCACCGCCGCTTCCTCGCCGATCAGCCGAAGTCGCGGATCGGCCTGCCCGAGATCCTGCTCGGCATCTTCCCCGGCGCGGGCGGTGCGACGCGCGTCAGCCGGATGCTCGGGCTGATGGGTTCGGCGCCGATCCTGCTCGAAGGCAAGATGCTGCGCCCGAAGGAGGCCCGCGCGATGGGTCTCGTCGACGAGACCCCGGCGCCGGAGGATCTGCTCCCGGCCGCCCGCGCCTGGGTGCTCTCGGCGAAGGACGAGGACATCGTGAAGCCCTGGGACAGGAAGGGCTACAAGATGCCGGGCGGCCTGCCCTACAGCCCGCAGGGTTTCATGAGCTTCGTCGGCGCCTCGGCGATGGCTCAGGGCAAGACCCAGGGCGCCTTCCCGGCGGCGAAGGCCATGCTCTCGGCGATCTACGAAGGCGCGCTCACCAATTTCGACACCGCGATCCGGATCGAGGCGCGCTGGTTCACCAATGTGCTGATGAACCCGTCGTCTTCCGCGATGATCCGCGCGCTCTTCCTCTCGAAACAGGCGCTGGAGAAGGGCGCGTCACGACCGAAGGGCGAGCCTGACCGGACGGTCGCCCGGCTCGGCGTCATCGGCGCCGGCATGATGGGCGCGGGCATCGCCGGTGTCGCGGCGGAGGCCGGGATCGAGACGGTGCTGATCGACCGTGAACAGGCCGACGCGGAGCGCGGCAAGGCGGGTGTCGCAGCCGGGCTCGAGAAGCGCGTCTCGAAGGGCCGGCTCGCGGCGGAGAAGCGCGACGAGATCCTCGGCCGCCTGACCGCGACCGCCGATTTCGCGGCGCTCTCGGACTGCGATCTGGTGGTCGAGGCGGTGTTCGAGGATCCCGAGGTCAAGGCCGATGTGATCGGTCGCGCAACCGCGGTCCTGGGGCCGGATGCGACCTTCGCCACCAATACCTCGACCCTGCCGGTCAGCGGCCTCGCCCGCGCGGCGGCGGACCCGGCCCGGTTCATCGGCATCCATTTCTTCTCGCCGGTCGAGCGGATGGCGCTCGTCGAGATCATCGTCGGCAAGGAGACGGGACCGGCGGCGATCGCCCGCGCGCTCGACTTCGTGCGCCAGATCCGCAAGACGCCGATCACGGTCAATGATGCGCGCTTCTTCTACGCGAACCGCTGCATCATTCCCTATATCAACGAGGGCGTGCGGATGGTCGCCGAGGGTATCTCGCCCGTGCTGGTCGAAAACGCCGCCAAGCAGCTCGGCTTCCCGCTCGGGCCGTTGCAGCTGACCGACGAGACCTCGATCGATCTCGGCCTCCGGATCGCCAAGGCGACCAAGGCCGCGCTCGGAGACGCCTACCCTGAGTCTCCCGCGGACGGCGTGCTCGAAAAGCTCGCGGGCGAGGGCCGGCTCGGGCGCAAGGCGAAGGCCGGGTTCTACAGCTACGACGGGAAGGGCAGGCGCGAGGGCCTCTGGCCCGGTCTCGCCGAGCACTGGCCGGTGAGCGAGGAGCAGCCGGAACTGACCGAGGTGAAGAACCGCCTCGCGATGGTGCAGACGCTGGAGGCCGTGCGGGCGCTGGAGGAAGGCGTGCTGAGCGATGTCCGCGAGGGCGATGTCGGCGCGATCCTCGGCTGGGGCTACATGCCCTGGTCCGGTGGCCCGTTCTCCTGGCTCGACATGCTGGGCGCCGCCCGCTCGGTCGAGATCGCTGAGGGCCTCGCCGCCGCGCACGGCCCCCGCTTCGCTCCGCCCGCGATCCTCACGGATCTGGCGGCCGAAGGCGGCTCCTTCTACGGGCGCTACACCCCGGCGGAAGCCGCGGCCTGACCCTCGGCGCGACCGGCGGCGCGACCCTCGCCCGCCGGACGCGCCCCGGTGCGATCGGGCAGTCGTCCATCCATCACGGCCCGCGCCGAGGGAAGGTACCGGCGCAGCCCCTCCGCGGCGGCGAGCGTCGCGAGAAGCGCCAGGGCGGCGATCGCGAGGCTCGGTCTCGCGCCGCCGCTCAGCCCCGCGACGGCCACTCCGGCCGCCGCGACGAAGAGCGGGTGCAGGATGTAGATCGCGAACGCGTGCTTGCGCCCCATCCAGACCATCCACTCCGGCAGCCGGATCGTGCCCTTGACGCCCCAGAGCAGAAGCCCGACCGCGACGAGGATCGCGCCCGGCGAGCACTGGCGCCAGCTCATGTGACCACCGAACCGCTCCAGCACGAACACGTCCAGGAATGTGAACGCGACGCCGCCGAGGACCAGCGCCGCGATCGCCGGGCCCGCGGGCCGGACCCGCGCCCGGGCCAGCCGGTATCCGAGCCAGACCAGCGCGATGCCCTGCGCCTGCCGCGCGAGATCGAGCGCGCCGGCGTAGCTTCCGTCGAGGCTCATCGCCACGTCGACGGCGACGAAGGCCGCGAGGATGATCCCCGCCGCGAGGTCGAGCAGCCGGCCACCGCCCGGCGCCTGCGAGACCGCCGCGATGACCACGAGCGCGAGGCAGAGCGCGGACAGGAACCAGAGGTGATACCAGGTTCCGGTCAGGAGCAGCGCCGGGCCGATCTCGCTGATCGGCGTCGCACCCTTGGCGATCATCAGGGGAAGATAGAGCAGCGATGCGACCGCGAACATCCGTGCGATCCGCGCCACCCGTTCCAGCGGGATCGCCGGCCCGCCCCTATCCGTCGCGCCCCTGCCGGCCCCCTCCCCATCCGCCTGCTCGGGCTCGCAGAGACAATAGCCGAATACGAGGAAGAAGAAGGGCACGCACCAGCGGACCGAAACCCGGATCAGCCCGCCCCAGCCGTCCGGCAGTTCCGGATATTCGCCCGTATGCCGCAGGATCACCGTGACCGCCGCGATGAAGCGCAACCCGTCCAGATCCCGCGCCCTGCTCATTCCACTGCTCCCTGATAGGTCGCGCGGGAGACTGACAGGCCCTGCTTTCCAGCCCGTTACGAGCATGAGAGGCCGGGGAAACCGCCGGGTGTCTCCCGGCCCTTTTCCGCGGGCGCTTCCTGGACTAGACCGGACGGGATGTCGCGTTTCCCCGGACCCAGATGACGGCGCTTCAGACCCGCTTCCGCCTGCAGGCACCCGGACTCTGGCGCGAGAGCGCCGGTGAGCCGCCGCGCGCGGTCACCGTCTCGCTCGGCTCCGCCACGCTGATCCTGCGCGGGGAGCGGGGGCAGGTTCTCGACCACTGGTCGCTCGCGGGGATTCGCGTGATCGGCGAGACCGAGGAGGCGACGCGCTACGCGATCCTCGCCGAGGATGGCGAGACGCTGGAGATCCGCGACGCGGCGATGACGCGCGCGATCGCCGACGCCGCGCTCGATTTCGACGCGCCGCACACCGGGACGCCGCCCGCCAATCGCGCGCGGCTGTCGATCTCGGGCGCGATCCTCGCGCTGCTCGCCTTCGCTCTGGTCCTCCAGGGGCCGGAACTCATCCGGACGCAGGCCGCGCGCATGGTTCCTCCCGCCCAGGCGCGCGAGTTCGGCGACCGGATGCTGCTCGCGATTCTCGAGGACAACGGCCCGCTCTGCGGCGAGCCCGAAGGGGCGCGGGCGCTCGCGAGCCTCGGCGCGCGGATCGCGCCCGGCACCACCTTCCGGGTGCTCGACCTCGGCTTCGGCAGGCTCGTCGCCGCGCTTCCGGGTCCGACGGTGCTCATCGACCGCGCCGCGCTCGCCCGGGCGCGGGGGCCGGAGCAGCTCGCGGGCTGGGTCGCGCAGGCGCTCGGGCCCACGCCAGGGGAGACGCAGACCCGCGCGCTCATCCGCGCCATCGGTCCGGTCGCGGCGCTCGGCTACGTCTTCCGGGGCACGCTCTCCGACGCGGCGCTCGCCCGGGCGGCCGAGGCCGCGCTCGCGCCACCCGCCACGCCCGAGACCTATCCGCCGGCGGCCGGCGCCGGGAGTTTCCCGGCGGGCGACTGGCAGGCGCTCCGCAGGATCTGCGGCTGAGGGTGACAGTTCCCGAAATTCAGGCGTTCAAGATCAGGCGTTCAAGGTCAGACGTTCAAGGTCAGGCCTCGACAATCCGCCCGTCGCGCAGCCTGAGCACGCGGTCCATCCGCGCGGCGAGGTCCGGATTGTGCGTCGCGACGAGCGCGGTCAGCCCGGTGTCGCGCACGCGCTCGAGCAGCATCGCGAACACCTGCTCCGAGGTCTCCGGATCGAGATTGCCGGTCGGCTCGTCGGCGAGCAGGATTCTCGGATGGTTCGCGAGCGCCCGCGCCACCGCGACGCGCTGCTGCTCGCCGCCGGAAAGCTCGGCGGGGCGGTGCGTGACCCGATGCGCGAGGCCGACGCCGTGTAGCAGGTCCCGCGCCCCCTCCTCCGCCGCGCGCCGGCCCAGCCCGGCGGCGCGCCGGGGCAGCGCGACGTTCTCAAGGGCGCTGAACTCGGGCAACAGGTGGTGGAACTGATAGACGAAGCCGATCGCATCGCGCCGGAGCCGGGTGCGGGCCTGATCATTCAGCCCTTGGGTCGAGCGACCGGAGATATGCACGACACCCGCCGTCGGCGTATCGAGCAGCCCCGCGATGTGGAGCAGCGTCGATTTCCCGGTCCCCGAGGCGGCGACCAGCGCGACGATCTCGCCCTCGCCGATCACGGCGGAGGCGCCATCGAGCACCACGACCGGCTCCGCCACGCCGTCGTGATAGCTCTTGGCGATGTTCTCGAAACGGAGCGCCTCATTCATAGCGCAGCGCCTCGACGGGATTGAGCCGCGCCGCGTTGCGCGCCGGCATCAGCGTGATGACGAAGGAGAGCAGGAGCGCCGTCCCCGCCACCGCCGCCACGTCCACGAGCCGCAACCGCGCCGGAATGTGCGTGAGATAGCGGATCTCCGGATTCCAGACCGAGCCGCCGGTGACCCATTCGACCAGCGCCTGAATCTCCTGGATGTAATGGGCGAAGAGGCAGCCGAGCACCACGCCGAGCACGGTGCCCACGACCCCGATCATCGAGCCGCAGATGAAGAAGACCCGCATGATCGCGCCCCGCGTCAGCCCCATGGTGCGCAGGATGCCGATGTCGCGGCCCTTGTTCTTCACGAGCATCACCAGCCCCGAGATAATGTTCATCGCGGCGATCAGGACGACGAGCGAGAGGATGATGAACATCACCCGCCGCTCCACGTCGAGCGCGGAGAGAAAGGCGCCGGAGGCCTGTTTCCAGGTCCAGATCTCGCCCCGCGGCGCCGTCGCGTCGAGAAGCGGCTGGCGCAGGTCGTCGACCTGATCGGGGTTCGCGACCATCACGTCGATCTCGTCCGCGCCCGCCTCGCGGTTGAAGTAACTCTGCGCCTCCGCGAAGGGCATGTAGACCCGGGTGCGGTCGATGTCGTAGCGGCCCATGCCGAAGATGTACTGGACGGTATAGTCGTTGATCCGGGGTTGCGTGCCGAAGGGCGTATCCATCCCATCGGGCGAGATCAGCGTCACCGCGTCGCCGACCGTGACACCCAGTTCCCGCGCGATGCCGGAGCCGAGCGCGATCCCCTCCGCGAAACTCGCGAGATCGCCGAGGCGCTGCTCCGGATCGACGAGGAGCGGCACCTTGTCGAGATCCTCGGGCCTCAGCCCCAGCACCTCGACGCCAAGCGCCCGGCCATGCGCGGAGGCCATCACCTGCCCCCGGATCAAGGGCGCCGCGGAAGTGACACCGGGAACCCCGGCGATCTTGCCCGTCCAGCCGTCATAGTCGCCGATCAGCCGGTTCGGGGTGCCGAACTCATCGAATTCCGGCGCCGCGTAGACGGTGACATGCGCGTTGGCGCCGAGGATCTTCTCGGTGAATTCCTCGCGAAACCCGTACATCACCGCCTGCACCACGATGAGCGTCGCAACGCCGAGCATCACGCCGATCAGCGCGTACCAGGCGATGACCGAGATACCACCCTCCTTGCGCCGCGCACGCAGGTAGCGCCAGGCGATCAGCCATTCGAACGGAGCGAAGGGCGGCGGGGATTTCGTGTCGGTTTCCGTCAATGCGCGACCTTCAGAACTCGGGCGGAATTCAGGCGCGCGGACCCTGCGGGCGGTGGCGCGCGAGGTCAAGCCACATTCGCGGGGGTGCGAGTTGAGGACGCGCACGGGTGTGGCGGACCGGAATCCGCCCTACGGGGCGCCGTGCCTGGGCCGCCGCGATCGGCGTCAGAGCCCGGCGTAGATCGCCTTGATCCGGTCCACCGCCGCTTCGGGAGACATCTCCTCGCTCTCGCCACTCCGGCGACTCGTGAGTTCCACCTTGCCATTCGCGAGGCCGCGCGGGCCGACGGTGATCCGCCACGGCAGGCCGATCAGGTCCATCGTGGCGAATTTCGCCCCCGCCCGCTCCTCGCGGTCGTCGTAGAGCGGATCGAGCCCGGCACCGGTCAGCGCCTTGTAGACCCCCTCGCAGGCGCCATCGACCGCGCCGTCGCCCTGCTTGAGATTGACGATGCCGACATGGAACGGCGTCACGCCCTCGGGCCAGATGATGCCCCTGTCGTCGTGGTTCGCCTCGATCAGCGCGCCGACAAGGCGGGAGACGCCGATGCCATGGCTTCCCATCTGCACCGGCACGCGCTCGCCCTGTTCGTTGACGACGACCGCCTTCATCGGCTCGGAATACTTGGTGCCGAAGAAGAAGATCTGCCCGACCTCGATGCCGCGACCCTCGATCCGCCGATCCTCCGGCACCTCGGCGAAAGCCTCCGGATCGTGGCGCTCGTCTGTGCGGGCATAGGGCGCGGTCCAGGTCTTGACGATCTCCGCCACCTGCTCGCGGTCGGCGAAATCGACCTCGCGGTCACCCAGCGTCAGATCGGTGACGGCACGGTCGTAGAAGACCGCGCTCTCCCCGGTCGGCGCCAGCACGAGAAATTCATGCGTGTGGTCGCCGCCGATCGGCCCGCCATCGGCGCGCATCGGGATCGCCTTCAGCCCCATCCGCTCATAGGTGCGGATATAGGTGACCATGTGGCGGTCATAGGCGTGCAGCGCGTCCTCGACGGTCAGGTCGAAGTTGTAGCCGTCCTTCATCAGGAACTCGCGCCCGCGCATCACCCCGAAACGCGGCCGCATCTCGTCGCGGAACTTCCACTGGATATGGTAGAGCGTGAGCGGAAGATCCTTGTAGGAACCGACCGCCGAGCGGAAGATGTCGGTGATCAGCTCCTCGTTCGTGGGCCCGTAGAGCATGTCGCGCTCGTGCCGGTCCTTGATCCGCAGCATCTCGGCGCCGTAGTCGTCGAAGCGCCCGCTCTCGCGCCAGAGATCCGCCGATTGCAGCGTCGGCATCAGGAGCGGGATATGCCCCGCGCGCTGCTGTTCCTCATGCACGATCCGTTCGAGCCGGCGCAGCACCTTGTAGCCGAGCGGCAGCCAGGAATAGATCCCCGCCGCCGCCTGCCGGATCATGCCCGCCCGCAGCATCAGCCGGTGGCTCACGATCTGCGCCTCGGCCGGATTCTCCCGCAGGACCGGCAGAAAATACTTGGTCAGGCGCATGCGACGGTCCTCCCGGCGGGCATTTCGAGCCCCGCCGATTTAGGCGAACCCCGGCGTCGGCGCAATGCCGCCGCTCGCCTTGCGCGGGGGAGAATTCCGCTATGCAATAGATGAACAACTTGGTTGCAATCTGCCCAAAAAAAAGGTTATCCCCTCTCTGCCGACAATGGATGCCCCGACGGAAAGCAGGAAACGGCGAAAAGCCGCCGCGAGACCGAAGGAGCGAAAGACGATCCATTGGCATGGCCCAAGTCTTGGGGGGATACATTGGAAACGGCCTGCGCCCGCAGGCCGTTTTCCTATTTTCGGACTTCTATTCGTCGATCAGGTCGATCCGCGCCTCGCATTGCAGGCGCGACGCGAGCGCCTGCAACCGGCGTTCGACCGCCTCGCCACCGAATTCACGCGCGGTTCCGCGCAAAGTGAGCACAAGATTGTTCTCTTCACGGCCAATCCGCGCATGTTCGAGCACGCCGCTCGAGGCGCCGGACAGCATCGCACCGAGCCGGATCGCACGCCCGAGCACCGCCGCCTCGGCCGCGCGTTCCTTCGTCAGCAGGTTGCCGTAGCGCGAGAGGTCGTCGCCGGGCCCGCTGCTCTTGTATCGATTGAGCAGCGCGACACCGAGGAAAACACGTTCCGCGTGCTCGATGCCGGCGATATTCGCGCGGGTCACTGATTCGTAGGAGACCTCGGCGCGGTAGTCCGGATGCGCCCGCCAGTTCACATCGTGCAATAGCGCGGCCGCGTGGATGAGCCGCTTCTCCCGCTCACCGGCTTCGGGGAAGAGCGGCAGCAGCCAGGCATGGAGCGCGTCACCGAATCCGGGGGCCCGGGCGGTCAGGCTTTCCATGTGGCGGCAGGCCTCGATCAGCGGATCGCGCCCGCGCATCTCCTCGGGCATCTGCCGATAGAGGAGACCTTCGCGAAGCCCGTAGGCCGAGATCAGCACCCGCTCCGGTTCGATTCGGCGCAGCAGTTCCTTGAGCACGAGGCTCGCGAGCGGGACGAGCGAGAGCCGCGCGGAGGAGGTGCCGGTCAGGTCCGACATCCGCGACTGTTCCTGCTCCTGAATCCAGTCGAGCGTCTCGACGAGCTGCGCGACCGGCGGCTCGTAGGCGTGCAGGACCTTCAGCGGATAGCCGACCCGCTCCATGTCGAGCCGCGCGATCGCCCGCCAGGAGCCCCCGACGAGATAGAGCCGGGGCGCGGGCTCGGGCACCGCCTTGCGCAGCGCCTTGGCCGTCTTGCGAAGGTACTTTTCCCGCTTCTCCGGATCGGTGAAATCCGCGAGCTTCAGCGGGCCGAGCGGCGAGGTCGCGCCATGGACCATCTCGCCCCCGGCGACATGGGCGAGTTCGACCGAGGCGCCGCCGATGTCGCAGACGAGCCCCTCCGCGTCCGGCCAGCCGAGCAGCACACCCTGCGTCGCGAGCCGCGCCTCCTCCGAGCCGCTGGCGATCCTGAGCGTCAGCCCGGTCTCCATCTCGACCTGATCGCAGAAGGCGCGGCCATCGCTCGCCTCGCGCACGGCCGCCGTCGCGACCGCGATCATGCCGGAGAGGTTCATGCGCTCCGCCAGCGCGGCGAAACGGTGCAGCGCGCGCATCGCGCGCTCCCAGCCCGAGGGGTTCAGCCGGCCGGTCTCGCTCATCCCGGCGCCGAGACCGCAGAGCACCTTCTCGTTGTAGAAATAGGCCGGGCTGCGGGCCATGCCGTCGAAAATGACGAGCCGGACCGAGTTGGAGCCGACGTCGATCACGCCGATCCGTTCGAGCCTGGCCTTCTCCGGCGAAGGCGCGCGGCCGGCGGCCGCGTCCAAGGTGCTTTGGCTGGTCATGAACGCTCCCCGGGTCGGTGTTGCCCAGGGACCGGTCTGGCATCCTCCCGCCAGACCGTCAATCAGGAGCGTCGATCAGTCGTGGCTATGGACGAGCCGGATCACATCCTCCGCCCCGGCCCGGCCCCGCCCGGAGAGCGAGGGATTCTCCATGAAGAAGCGGTGGCAGCTGAAGAGGTGCGCGCCGGGCTCGGCGTCGTGCCGGAGATAGCTCCCGTCCGGCTGCGCCACCCAGCTCTGCGCCTGATCCGCCATGTTCGCGGCCATGACCTGATCCATGATCTGCGCATGCACCGTCGGATTGGTGATCTCGACCAGCGTCTCGATCCTGCGGTTCAGGTTGCGCTCCATCCAGTCGGCCGAGCTGATATAGACCCGGGCCTCGGGCGAGGGCAGGCCGTGGCCGTTGCCGAAACAGACGATCCGGCTGTGTTCGAGGAAGCGGCCGATGACCGATTTGACCCGGATGTTCTCCGAGAGGCCCGAGACGCCGGCGCGGAGCGAGCAGATGCCCCGGATCACCATGTCGATCTTCACGCCTGCCCGGCTCGCGCGGTAGAGCGCATCGATGATCTCCGGTTCGGTGACCGAGTTCATCTTGATCCAGACCTGCCCCGGCCGGCCGGCGCGCACATGCTCGATCTCGGCTTCGAGCGATTCGAGGATGCGCGGCTTGATCATGTGCGGGCTGATCGCGAGATTCTCGAGGCTCTCGGGCTTCACATAGCCGGTCAGGTAGTTGAAGACCTTGGTCGCGTCCCGGCCGAGCGGCTTGTCACAGGTGAAGAGCGAGAGGTCGGTGTAGATGTTCGCCGTCCCCGGGTGATAGTTGCCGGTCCCGTAATGGGTATAGGTGACGAGTTCGCCCCCCTCGCGGCGCACGACCGTCGAGACCTTCGCATGGGTCTTCCAGTCGATGAAGCCATAGACCACCTGGGCGCCCGCCCGTTCGAGGCGCCGTGACTGCCGGATGTTCGCCGCCTCGTCGAAGCGGGCCTTGAGCTCGATCAGCGCGGTCACGGACTTGCCGTCCTCCGCCGCCTCGCAGAGCGCGGCCACGATCGGGCTGTCGCGGCTGGTGCGGTAGAGCGTCTGCTTGATCGCGAGCACGTTCGGGTCACGCGCCGCCTGCTGCAGGAAGCTCACCACGATCCCGAAGGATTCGTAAGGGTGATGCAGCAGCATGTCCTTCTGCCGGATCGCGGCGAAGATGTCGCCCTCGAAATCCTGCACCCGCTCGGGCATCCGGGGGCTGAACGGCGGCCAGAGCAGATCGGAGCGCGGAATCTTCGTCAATTGCGCGAGATCGGCGATACCGATCAGGCCCGGCACGGCGATCACCTCGTCCTGCCCGACGCCGAGCGATTCGACGATCATCGCGCGCAGGTCGGCAGGCGCGTCATCGGTCATCGTGAGACGGATCACCTGACCGCGGCGGCGGCGCTTCAGCGCGGTCTCGAATTCGCGGACAAGATCCTCCGCCTCTTCCTCGACTTCGAGGTCGCTGTCGCGGAGCACGCGGAACGCGCATTGCCCGTTCATCGTGTAGCCGGGGAAGAGCCGGTCGAGGAAGACCTGCAGCAGGCTTTCGAGCGGCAGGAAGCGGACCTCGCCCTTCGGCCCGTCCGGCAGCGGGATGAACCGCGGCACTTGCGCCGGCACGGGCAGCAGCGCCTCGAGGACGGTGCCGTCGGCATCGCGCGTCAACTGCAGCGCCATGGCGAAGCCGCCATTTGCGATGAACGGGAAGGGATGCGCGGGGTCGATGGCGAGCGGCGAGAGGATCGGGAAGACCTGCTCGAAGAAATGCTTCTCCATCACCTTCAGATCGGCACCCTTGAGCTCGGCCGGGCCGAGGATCTCGATCCCCTCGGCCTGCATGAGCTCTCGCAACTCGCCGAGGCAGTGATGCTGGCGCAGCATCAGCGCGCGGGCATCGGCATCGATCTGGAACAGCTGCTCCTTCGGCGAGAGCCCGTCCGCGCTCGAAGACGCGACGCCCGCGCGGGCGAGACCGCGCAGACCGGCGACGCGGACGGAATAGAATTCGTCGAGGTTGGAACCGGAGATCGACAGGAAGCGCATCCGCTCGAGCAGTGGCACGCTCGGATTCTCCGCCTCGTGCATCACCCGCCAGTTGAAGGCGAGCCAGCTCAATTCACGGTTGATGAAGCGCCCCGGCCCTTCGACATCGCGGTCGGGCAGGGCACGCCCCGGAGGCGCGACGGAATTGAGGAAATCGGCGTTGACACCCTCGGCCATCGCATCTTCGAGCACAGCGTTCCTCCTTGAGACCATGGCCCCGCATATTACGGCTGGATGGCGATTCTATGACACAGGGCACTCGGAAAAGACTTGAGCGAGATCAAGTGCGCCCGTGCAAGACCTCGGCGGCCAAACTTCGCGTGATGCGCCGCCGGCGTTCCAGCCCCGCCGCGTCGAGCCGCGCCACGAGCCTTTCCGCGGCGGCGAAGGAGCGGTCCATGCGGCTGACGAGATAGGTCACGACCTCGGGGGCCACCGGCAGCTGGCGATCGGTGAAGAGCTTCACCAGCACCGCGGCGAGAAGCGCGTCGTCCGGCGGCTCGAGCCGGGCGACCGGCGCGGCGCCGAGCCGGCTCGCGAGATCCGGGAGCGTCAGATCCCACTGCGCGGGCGCGCTCCGGCCGCTCACCATCAGCGAGCCGCCCGCCGCCGCGAGCCGGTTCGCGACGTGGAAGAGGGCCTCCTCGGCCGCGCGCCGCCGGTCATCTTCAAGCGTGGCGAGCCGGTCAGCGTCCTCGACCGCCAGCGCGGTCTCTCCCGGCAGGGCCGCGATATCGAGCGCGGGCAGGTCGACCGCCGGCAGGATGCGCGCGCCCGAACCCGCCGCCCAGACGTGGGCGAGATGGGTCTTCCCGGACCCGGCCGGCCCGGTCACGGCGAGCCTCCCCTCGGGCCAGCCCGGCCAGGTGTCGAGTTGGGCGAGCGCGAGCCGGTTCGACGGCGACACGAAGAAATCGGCGCGGCCGAGCGCCGGCCGCGTCGCGAGATCGAGCACGAGTTGCCGGGCGCGCCCTGCCAAGGGTCACTCTTCGTCGTCGGTGATCGGCTCTTCCTCGTCGATCACCGGGGTCGCCCCGCTGTAGAGCGGGCTTTCAAGGTACATCTCGAAGCCGAAACGCCCCAGCACGCCGAGCGCGGCGGCGAGCGGCACGGCGATCAGGAGCCCGGAGAAGCCGAAGAGCACCCCGAAGACCGAGAGCGCGAGCATCAGCGTCACCGGGTGCAGCCCGACCGACTTGCCGACCAGGAAGGGCGACAGGAAGTTGCCCTCGATGAACTGGCCGAAGAAGAAGATGGCGGCGGTGGCGACGATCCAGATCGGGTCCTCCCAGAAGTTGAAGACCGCGATCGAGACCGAGAGCACGAGGCCGATCCCCGAACCGATGAACGGGATGAAGGCGAGCATCCCCGCGACGAGCCCGACGAGAAAGCCGTAGGGCAACTGGATCACCATGAGCGCCACGGCGTAGAAGGTGCCGAGCAGGATGCAGACGAGGAGTTGGCCGCGCACGAACCCGGCCATCACCGCGTCGATCTCGCGCCCGAGGCGCCGCACGGTCGGCGCATGCGCCCTCGGCAGCGCGGAATTCACCCGGCCGACGAAGCGGTCCCAGTCGAGCAGCAGGTAGAAGGCGACGACCGGCGTGACGACCAGGACGTAGAAGAAGTTGAGCACGCCGAGCGAGGAGGCGACGACCTGCCCGAGCACGGCGCCGCCGCTCTCGCGGAGCGCGTTCTCCGCCGAATCGAGCCCGCGGCTCAGCGCCTCGCCTTCGATGTAGAGCTGCGGAAAGCGCCGCGCCAGGAAATCGGTGAGACCGGAGATGTAGTTCGGGATCGCATCCGCGAGCGCGCGGGCCTGTTCGATCAGCGCCGGGAGTGCGAGGACCAGCGAAAGCCCGATGAAGAGCGTGAGCCCGACCGCGATGACGGCGGTCGCGGAGACCCGGCCGAGCCCGAGCCGCTCCAGCCGGTCCGCGACCGGGTCGAGGAAATAGGCGAGCGCGGCGCCGGCGAAGAACGGCGCCAGCGTGCCTGCGAGGAGCCAGAGCAGAAGCAGGAGCCCCGCGATCACGAGGCCCCAGATTCGCCACTGCTGGCCGGCGGTAAGTGCCATGGTCTCTCTCTCCCAGATCCGGGCCTAGGTGCCGCGGGGCCGCTCCGCTGGCAAGCCCCGCGCGCACCAGCGGGACTGGCGGAGCGATTCCGGCCACGCGGCCCGGCCAGGCGCCCGTAGCGGCATGCCACCCGCGACTCAGGCGAACTGTTCGCGGATGAGCCTTTCCTCCAGACCGTGGCCGGGGTCGAACAGGATCGTATGCGCGATGTCGGGCCGGCTCTCGACCTCGACCCGCACCGCGTCCCGGACCTCGGTCGAATCGGCGACCGCGTTCACCGGCCGCTTTCCGGGCTCGCGCACCTCGAAGGTCACGCTCGCGGCCTTGGGCAGGAGCGCGCCGCGCCAGCGCCGCGGCCGGAAGGCCGACATCGGCGTCAGCGCCAGAATGTCGGCGCCGATCGGCAGGATCGGCCCATGGGCCGAATAGTTGTAGGCGGTCGAGCCCGCCGGGGTGGCGATCAGCGCGCCATCCGCGACGAGTTCCGCCATCCGTTCCTTGCCATCGACCAGAATCCGGAGCTTCGCCGCCTGCGGACCCGAGCGCAGGATCGAGACCTCGTTGATCGCGAGCGCCTCGACGAGCCCGCCCTCCGCCGTCGTCGCCCGCATCCGGAGCGGGTTCAGCACCGCGGGCTCCGCCGTCGCGAGCCGCGCCTTCAGCCCGCGCTCCTCGTATTCGTTCATCAGGAAACCGACCGTGCCCCGGTTCATGCCATAGACCGGGGCGGGGAGATGCTGGGTCGCGTGCAGCGTCGAGAGCATGAGGCCGTCGCCGCCGAGGGCGACGATCACATCCGCCTCGTCGACCGGGGACTGGCCATGCCGGGCGATCAGCCGCTCCATGCTCGACTGCGCCAGTTCGACCGCGCTGGCCACGAAGTGAAGTCGCTCGAATGTCAAGGAATGGCCTGCCTCGCCCAACGCCCGGACCGGCACTTTGGCGCGCGGCCATGGAAGTTTCAAGGCGGGCCTGCCGAAAGCGGGCGGCGGCGAGGCCGGGTGACGAGGCCGGGTGACGAGGCGGGGTGACGAGGCGGGGCGCCGAAGCCGGATCGCCACGTCCCGCGAGACGCCTCGGACGCCCGCGCCGAATCCGCCGGCTCGGGCGTGCGACAGGAGGTCGCGCGGTTCGGCTTGCAAACCGGCCCGCTGGACGCGAAGACTGTCGGAGTGAGATGTCACGGCGGAGAACAAGGCGGGCAACGACCCGCGGGGGGGACAAGATGAACCGCGTCGATACCGGCACGGCGGGACCGATGGGCGCCGGCTGGCGTTCCGCGACCGGGAAAGGGCGGCGGGTTGGCTGATCAGGATCGCCCCGCCCCGCCCCCCCGCCACTGGCGCTTCATTCCCGCGGCGATCGCGGCGGTCGCGACGCTCTGGTTCGCCCAGTTCATCGGACCGGTCGCCGCCGGCCTCAACCCCGAATGGGTGCTGCGCTGGGCGCCCTCGCTCGGCATCTCCTTCGCCTTCCGACTGGACGGGCTCGCGCTCGCGATGGCGCTCCTGATCTGCGGCATCGGCGCGATGATCTTCCTCTACGCCGCGACCTATTTCGAGAAGGATCGCCGCCTGCTCTCTCTGCTCGTGACGCTGGGCTTCTTCGCGATCTCGATGCTGGGCCTGGTCACGGCGGACGATTCCATCACGCTCTTCCTGTTCTGGGAGGGAACGACGATCACCTCCTGGCTGCTGGTCGGTTTCGACCACGAGCGCGCGGAATCGCGCGCGGCGGCGCTTCAGGCGCTGCTCATCACCGGCGCGGGCGGCCTGGCACTCCTCGCCGGGCTCCTGATGATGAACGGCGTCTCGGGCACGACGCGGCTCTCGGAGATGAACGCGGCGGGCGACATCTTCCGCGACAGCGCGCTCTACGTGCCGATCGTGCTCCTGGTGGTCTTCGGCTGCTTCACCAAATCAGCGCAGGCGCCGTTCCATTTCTGGTTGCCGGGCGCCATGGCGGCGCCCACGCCCGTCAGCGCCTACCTCCATTCCGCGACCATGGTGAAGGCGGGCGTCTATCTCCTCGCCCGCTTCACCCCCGCGCTCGGCGGCACGGAACTCTGGACCGGGCTTCTGGTGCCGGTCGGCGCGGTGACGATGATCCTCGGCGCGGTCTGGGCGGCGCGGCAGACCGACATGAAGCTCATGCTGGCGCAGACGACGCTGATGGGCCTCGCCGCGCTCGTCATGCTGATCGGGCTCGGCACAGAGGAGGCGGTCGTCGCGGCGATGACCTTCCTGCTGGTGCACGCCTTCTACAAGGCCGCGCTCTTTCTTACCGTCGGCATGATCGAGCGGGGCGCGGGCTCGCGCGACTACCGCAAGCTCGGCGGGCTCGCCCGGGCGATGCCGATCACCGCCGCCGCCGCCGCCGTCTCGGGCCTCTCGATGGCCGGGTTTCCGCCGCTCTTCGGCTTCGTCGGCAAGGAACTGATCTACGAGGCCGGCACGCTCGCGGGCGCGGCGGTCACGCTCGCCTCGCTCGTCGCCAATCTCTTCATGGTCATCTGCGCCGGCATGGTGGCGATCCGCCCGTTCCACGGCGGCCCGCGGCAATCGCCGAAGGACCAGCCCGCCGATCCGGGCTGGGGCCTCTGGCTCGGCCCGGTGCTGCTCTCGGCGCTGAGCCTGCTCTTCGGCTTCGCCCCGGCGGTCATCGGCGACTGGCTCGTCGCGCCGATGGTGGTGTCGGTGACGGGTGAGGAAATGCAGGGCCATCTCGCGCTCTGGCACGGGATCACGCCGGCCTTCGTGCTCAGCCTCGTCACCTTCGCGCTCGGCATCGTCGGCTTTCTCGGGCTCGACCGGCTGCGCGACGGGCTGGCGGGCGCGGAACCCGGGCTTCCCCGGATCGAAAACTGGTACGACGGGGCGCTGAAAGGCATCCTGACCTTCTCGCGCTCCCTCACCAACGCGTCGCAGAGCGGTCAGATGACGCATTACCTCCGGGCGACCTTCCTCGCCTCCGCCGTGCTGGTCTGGGGCGGGCTCCTCGCCGGAACCATGGAATGGCCCGGGATCACGCCCAGGCTCGGGCTCATCGACGTGATGGTGGTCGCGATCATCATCGCCTCGGTCGCCGTCGTCCTCGTCACCAATTCGCGGCTGACGGCGATCTGCGCCCTCGGGGGCGTCGGGACCGGGATCGCGATCGTCTTCGTGCTCTACGGCGCGATCGATGTCGCGATGACCCAGCTCTTCGTCGAGATCCTGGTCGTCGTCTTCATGGCGATCGCCATGGTGCGCCTCCCCTCCTGGGGCGAGATCCCGTTCCGTCCGGGCAACGCGCTCGTCGCGGCGCTGCTCGGCTCCGGCGTCGCGGTCGGCACGCTCGCGATCCTCGCGACGCCGCTCGACCCCTATCTCACCGAATTCTTCGAGGCCTCGAGCGTGCCCAAGGCGCTCGGGCATAACATCGTGAACGTGATCCTCGTCGACTTCCGCGGCTTCGACACGCTGGGAGAGACCTCGGTCGTCGTGATCGCCGGCATAGCCGCGATCGCGGCGTTGCGCGCGGGACGGAGGGCCAACCGATGAGATCCGTCATCCTCTCGACCGCGACGCGGACGCTCATCCCGATCATCCTCGTGCTCTCGATCTTCATCTTCTGGCGCGGCCACAACGAGCCCGGCGGCGGCTTCATCGGCGGCCTGCTCGCGGCGACGGCCTTCGCGCTGATGGCCAAGGCCGAGGGGACCGACCGGGCGCGCTACGCGCTCTATTTCCGCCCCCGCAGCATCGCGGCGACGGGCATGACCTGCGCGCTTTTCGGCGGCATCTGGGGCGGCCTGCAGTACGGCGCCTTCCTGAAGGGCATGTGGCCCTTCATCACGATCGACGAGTCGGGCGAGAAGCACGGGCTCCCCTTCGGCTCGATCATGCTCTTCGACTTCGGCGTCTATCTCGTGGTGCTCGGCACCGTGACCGGCATCCTCTTCGCGCTCGAGGATTCGCTCGCCGAGGACGCGGCCGGCGCCGAGGACGGACCGAACGAGACCGGCGCCGATGGCGAGGGAGACCGCCGATGGAGGTAATGCTCGCAATCACCGCCGGCGTGCTGGTCGCGGCCGGCGCCTATCTGATGATGACCGGCAAGACGGTGCCCTACGTCTTCGGCCTGACGATGATCTCGAACGCGGCCAACCTCATCATCTTCTCGACCGGGCGGCTCACCCTCGCCAAACCCCCGCTGGTGCCCGCGGACGAGAAGACGATCACGGGGGCGGCCAACGCGCTGCCGCAGGCGCTGATCCTGACGGCGATCGTCATTGGCTTTGGCCTTCTGGTCTTCGCCCTCGCGCTCGCCTACCGCTCCTACTACGCGCTCGGCACCGCCGAGATGGACGAGATGCGCGTGGCCGAGCCGGTGGAGGGCGATTGATGCTGCTGTTCTGGCCGCTGGCCATTCCCTTCCTGACCATGGTCGCGACGCTCTTCGCCTGGCGGTCGGTTCGCGGGCAACGCAAGCTGACGCTCGTCGGCGCGATCGCACTGCTCGCCGTCGGCATCGTGATCCTGCGCCGGGTGATCCTCGAAGGCCCCTTCGCCGAACAGGCCGGCGCCTGGGCCGCGCCCTTCGGCATCACCATGGTCGCCGACGGCCTCTCGGCCGCGATGATCGTGCTGACGGGCATCGTCGCCGTCGCAGTCGCCGTCTTCTGCGGTGACGACGTGACGCTCGGCGAATCGCGCAGCGGGCACTATCCGCTCTCGAACGCGCTGCTCGCCGGGGTCTGCGGCGCCTTCCTGACCGGCGACCTCTTCAACATGTACGTCTGGTTCGAGGTGATGCTGATCTCGTCCTTCGGCCTGCTCGTCATCTCCGGCAGCAAGGCGGCGCTCGACGGCGCGACGAAATACGTGGGCCTCAACCTCATCGCCACCGTCGCCTTCATCTCGGGCGTCGGCCTGCTCTACGGCACCACCGGCGCGCTCAACATGGCGGACCTGCACAACAAGCTCGCCGGACGCGCCGGCGAGGCCGGAATCCTGATGGCGACCGGGATGCTCATCTTCGCCTTCGGCGCCAAGGCGGCGCTCTTCCCGCTGCACTTCTGGCTCCCGGCCTCGTACCACACGCCGTCCTTCACCGTCTCGGCGCTCTTCGCGGCGCTGCTCTCGAAGGTCGGCGTCTACGCGCTCCTGCGCTACTTCACGCTGATCCTGCCGATCGAAGGCACACCGGCGCAGGCGGCGCTGCTCTGGCTCGCCGGCGCGACCATGCTCGCCGGCGCGCTCGGCGCGCTGGCGCAGAACGACATCCGCCGCGTGCTCAACTATTCGATCATGTCCTCGGTCGGCGCCATGGTGCTCGGCATCGCGCTCGGCACGCCGCTCGCGCTCATGGGCGCGGTCTTCTATCTCGCGCAGGACATGGTGGTGAAGGCCAATCTCTACCTCGCCGCCGGTTCCGCCGAGCGCCTCGCGGGGTCCGAGCATTTCTCCGACTCGGGCGGGCTCTGGCGGGCGAGCCCCTGGTTCGGCGTCCTGTTCCTCATTCCGGCGCTGTCGCTCGCGGGCATCCCGCCCTTCGCGGGGTTCTGGGGCAAGCTGATCCTCACCCGGGCGAGCCTCGAGATCGGCGGCTACTGGTGCGCGGCTCTGATCCTCGGGAGCGGCTTCCTTACCTTGCTCGCGATGGCGCGGGTCTGGAGCGAGGTGTTCTGGAAGGCCCATCCCATGGGAGACACCAGCGTCGAGGAGCCGCTCCCCATCGCCTTCTGGGCGCCGCTCGTCGGCCTCAGCCTGCTCCTCGCCCTCGCCGGCATCTTCGCGGCGCCGGGTATCGAAGCGGCTGGCGCGGTCGCGGACGGCCTGCTTGATCCGACCGCCTATATCGAGGCCGTGCTCGGCCCAAGCGAGGAGGCCAGTCCGTGAGAATCTTCAGCCAGATCGTCGCGCTTCCGTGGCTCGCGACCGTGTTCTTCTATGATCTCGCCGTGTCGAGCATCGCGGTCTCGCGCGCCGTGCTCTCGCGCCGCGACATCACCGCGCCGCGCTTCGTCGTCGTCCCGATCCAGGCGCGTTCCGACATCGGCGTGACCATCGTCGCGAACTACATCACGCTGACGCCCGGAACGCTGACCGTGGACGTGAGCCCCGACCGGTCCAAGCTGCTCATCCACGACCTCTTCGCTGGCTTCAGCGGCGACACCTGCCGCGAGGGTATCCAGAAGGGGATCGAGCCGCGCGTTCTGAGGGTGACACTGCGATGATGGGTCTGATCCTCGATACGAAGGTGGGCGGCGCGCTCGGCATCGCGCTGGAACTGACGGTCCTCTGCCTCGCCTTCGCCACCGCGGCGGCGGTCTTTCGCATCCTGCGCGGGCCGACACTCGCCGACCGGGTCGTGGCGCTCGACACGCTCTCGGTCCTGCTCGTGGTCTTCCTCGTGGTCTTCCGGATCGCGAGCGGGATCGAGGCCTATCTCTTCGTCGCGATCGGCCTGGCGCTCATCTCCTTCCTCGCCACCGTGGCCTTCGCCGGCTACATCGACCGCGCGCAGGGGGACGAGGTGCAGACGACGATGCGGGGCGGCCCGACCCACAGCGCCCGGCGCGACCGCGATCCCGTCATCAGCGAAACGGAGGGCGGATGATGAGCGACCTGATCGCCGCGCTGTTCCTGCTCGGGGGCGGCTTCTTCTGCTTCGTCGCCGGCCTCGGCCTGCTCAGGCTGCCCGATGTCTACTGCCGGATGCACGCGGCGACCAAGGCGGGCACCGTGGGTCTCGCGCTGGTCTGCCTCGCCGCGATCGTGAAGTCGACGAGCTGGACCGAGATCCTCCAGGCGCTCTTCGTCTTCCTCTTCATGATCGCGACCGCCCCGATCGGCGCGCATCTGATCGGCCGCGCCGCCTTCCGCAAGCACACCGAAACCGCCCCCGGAACCCAGTCCGATCCCGGCACCGAAGCGTTCGACGATTAGCTTCATCGCTCCGCGCGTAATTTCGTGGCAGAACCGCCACGCGCCGCGGGCGAATGCTCGCGGGACCGTGAAGTTGCTTGAACGCGGCTTCGGAAACGTATGATGGGCCCGTCAGCCAGCACCTGCCAGCCAGAATGAAACCCCGAACCTGGCTGCATGATGATCCTCACATTCCCTGACACCTGGGCCGCCCGCGCGCGGTTCACCACGGCGCTTGGCGCCGGCCTTCTCGGCATGGCCTCGGTCGGCCTGGCCCAGACCGCCCCGACTGAGACCGCGGAGACCGCCGCCGAGGAATTCGCACTCGAACTCCCCGCCGAGCCGGCGGAGGGCGCGACGGTCCTCGACGAAATCAACGTCACCGCGGCGCCCGGCACGACGACCGAGGACTCCGGGTCCTGGACCACCGAATGGATGCGCTCCGCGACCGGTCTGGTGCTCTCCCAGAAGGAGACGCCGCAGTCGACCAGCGTCATCACGGACGCGCAGATGAAGGACCGCAACATCACCACGATCCCGCAGGTGATGAGCGCGGCCACCGGCATCACCGTGCAGGCCTTCGAGAGCGACCGCGTCAACTACTACTCTCGCGGCTTCGAGATCGATTCCTACCAGTTCGACGGCGTGCCGCTGCCGCGGGAAGGCACCTTCGACTTCGGCGACAACGATCCCGACATGGTGCTTTACGACCATGTCGAGATCGTGCGCGGTGCGACCGGGCTGATGCAGGGCGCGGGCGAGCCCGGCGCCTCGATCAACTACATCCGCAAGCGCCCGACCGACTATTACCGGGCGGAGACCGCCGCCGGCATCGCCTATCCGCTCGGCGCCCGCGTCGAGGGCGACGTTTCCGGCCCGCTGAACGAATCCGGCACGCTGCGCGGCCGCCTGCTCGGCGCGGTCGACAGCCGCGAGGGCACGCTCGACGGTTACCAGAAGGACAAGTACATCGGCTTCGGCGCGCTCGAGTTCGACCTCACTGACCAGACGCTCCTGAACCTCGGGCTGAGCCACCAGGCGACCCGGACGGACAATGTCACCTGGGGCGGCATTCCTCCCTTCGACAGCGAGGGCGAGCTCATCGACTGGCCCTGGGGCTTCAACCTCGGCGCCGACTGGACCTATCTCGACACCGACCGGACGGAGGCCTTCGGCTCGGTCGAGCATATCTTCGACAACGGCTGGACCGGCCGCCTTACCGCGACCCATATCCGGAACGAATCCGACATGGAGCTCGCCTGGATCAGCGGCATCCCGGACGCGGAGACCGGCCTCGGCATGGGAAGCTGGGCGGCGAAATACGACGGCGACTCCGACACGACCTCGCTCAACGCGGTCCTGAACGGCGATTTCGAAGCCTTCGGCCGCCAGCACCAGTTCGTGCTCGGGGTCATGGGATCGAAAGCCGAGGGGACCTACCTGGGCTATCCGGTCGATGTCGCGACGCTGGCGCCGATCGGCAATGTCTTCGACTACGACCAGGACATGCCGCGTCCGGAGTTCGGCTCCGTCGCCAACTACCGGACCACCTCCGAGGCGAAGCAATACGGCGTCTACGGCACCACCCAGATCCGCGCCACCGACCGGCTCTCCGTCATCGCCGGCGCGCGCGTGAACTGGTGGGACGGCAGCCAGACCACCGATGGCGACACGTTCGAATACGACTATACCGCCGAGGTCACGCCCTATCTCGGCTTCACCTATGACATCACCGATGTCTATACCGCCTATGGCAGCGCCACGAGCATCTTCAAGCCGCAGCTCAATCAGGACATCGACGGCAATTATCTCGATCCGGCGTTCGGCTGGAATTACGAGCTGGGCGTCAAGGCCGGGCTGTTCGACAACGCGCTCTATGCCTCGGCGGCGGTGTTCCAGACCGATCAGAAGGATGTGGCGAACTATCTCTACTTCGACCCGACCCTGAACCGGAGCGTCTACGAACAGATCGACGGCACCACGACGCGCGGCTTCGAGCTCGAATTCGCCGGGGCGATCACCGAGCGCTGGAATGCCTCGCTCGGCTATACCTATCGCTACTCGACCGACGACGACGACAACGAGCTCTATACCGACCAGCCGCGCAACACGCTGAAGGCGGCGACCGACTACCGCGTCCCCGGCTTCCTTCAGGAGCGGCTCACCATCGGCGGTGCGATGCGCTGGCAGAGCGGCACGGACAGCCTGGTGTTCCAGTCCGAGTTCGAACAGCCGAGCGTCCGGCAGGACCCCTACGCGGTCTTCGACCTCAACGCCACCTATGACGTGACCGAGCAGACGGTGCTGTCGCTCTCGATCAACAATATCCTGGACGAGAAATACTATGCCACCACGGGCTTCTACGACACCGTCGTCTACGGCGACGGGGTCAGCGCCGAACTGATGCTCCGCGCCCGGTTCTGAGCCGCACCAGAGGAGACGCGCGGCCCGCCGGCCGCGCGTTGCTACTTGCCGTGCGCGCCGCCCGTCAGCCGGGCGCGCACCCGGTGCATCGCGTACCAGACGCCGAGCACGATCGGCACGACGAGGAGCGCGGTCAGCACGGGCTTGCTGATCCCGGCGAGTTTCTCCGCCGGCGGCCCGAGCAGATAGGCGCCGAGGCTGACCGCGTAATAGCTGATCGCCACCACCGACAGCCCCTCGACCGTCTCCTGCAGGCGAAGCTGCAGCGCCGCCCGTTCCGACATCTGCGCGAGGATCTCGTTGTTCTGGCGCTGGCTCTCGACATCGACCCGCGTCCTGAGCAGGTTCGCGACGCGCGCCGCGCGCAGCGACAACTCGTTCAGCCGGTCCTTCGCCGAGCGGCAGGTGCGCATCGCCGGGTCGAAGCGGCGCATCATGAACTCGCCGAAAAGCTGCCGGCCGCCGATCCGCTGCTCGCGCAGGACCTGGACCCGGTGGTTCACGATCGCCTCATAGGCCTCCACCGCGCCGAACCGGAACGCATTGGCGGAGGAGAGATGCTCGATCTCGGCGGAGACGCGCAGGAGTGCCGCCAGCGTCTCGGAATCCTCGCCCTTGCCCTGGGCCATGTCGCCGACGATCGCGGTCAGCTGCCGGTCGAGCCGGCTCACCGCCGCCGCGACGGTTTGCGCGCGCGGCAGCGTCAGGAGCGCCATGCTCTTGTAGGTCTCGATCTCGAGCAGCCGCTGCGTGATGCGCCCGAGCCTGCGCCCGCCGATGTCGGGTTGCGAGAAGATCGCCATCCGGGCATGGCCGTTCTCGTCGATGCGGAAGTCGGTCGCGATCACCGCCTCGCCATCGATCACCCGGCTCGCGGTCAGGCTCTCGGGCACGAACCACTGCTGGGCGGGACCGCGCAACCGCGATTCGGTCGTCTCCTGATCCATCCGCTCGACCCGGATCAGCGCGGAGGTCACGACCTTGCCCGGCGCCTCCGCCAGCCAGTCCGCCGGGAAGAGCGAGAAGAGCTCGCCCGAGAACGGCCGCTCCGCGACGCCCGGCGCGAAGATCGTGTAGGTCACGAACTCGGTGTGCATCTCCCATTTGAGAAAGCCTCTGCCGAGATCGCCGGAATAGTGATTGGCGCCCGGCGGCGGATGCGGCGCGCCGTAACGGTCGAGGAGCTTGATGAGATGGGCGAAGTCCTCCGACTTGTCCCGCTCCGAGGCGCGGGTCGGCTGCTTGATCGCGAGATGCGCGGCGCCGCAGGGCGCGGTCAGCTCCGGGAAGGGACGCGCGTGCAGCTCATTGGTGAGCCGGTAGCGGTCCGGATGGTCGTCCAGCGTAAGCTGGGTCATGCGTCTGAGTCCCCCGTGATCCTTTCCGCCTTGTGCCGCTGGAACGGGCCGCGTTTCAAGGGCGGTTTCGGAGCTTCGGGAGGTTCAGGACTCGGGAAGCCGCACGAGCCGCGGCGCGCCGCGCGCCTCCGTCTCGGCCTCGCCCGGCGTGAAGTCGATCGCCTCGAGCCGCCGCGCCCGGGTGCCGGCGCGCGAGGCGGAGATGCGGATCTCCTCGATATCCTTCTGCGCCTGCGAGAAATGCCGGTCGAGATTGCCGACGCGGGTCTCCAGCCGCTCGACATCCTTGTGCAGGAGCCCGAGTTCGCGGCGGATCTTGTGCGCCTCCTCGCGCATCCGCGCGTCCTTCAGGACGGCGCGGAGCGTGTGCAGCGTCGCCATGCAGGTCGTGGGCGAGACCGTCCAGACCCGGAGCCCGAAGCCCTCGCGCACCTGCTCGCCGAAATTCGCATGCATCTCGGCATAGACCGCCTCCGAGGGCAGGAACATGAGCGCACCCTCGGCGGTCTCGCCCTCGATGATGTATTTCTCCGCGATCGCCTTCATGTGCGTCCTGAGCGCCGCGCGCATCCGCCGCTGTGCCTCCTGCTTCTCGGCCGGCGTGCGGGCGGCGCGGATCTGCTCGTAAGGCTCCAGCGGGAATTTCGCATCGACCGCGATCGGCCCCGGCGGGAACGGCAGGTGGATCAGGCAATCCGCCCGCGTCCCGTTGGAAAGCTGCGCCTGAAAGCTCGCCGAATCGGGCGGCAGCGCGCGGGTGACGATCTCGCGGAGCTGGATCTCGCCGAAGGCGCCCCGGGTCTGCTTGTTGGCGAGGATGTCCTGCAGCCCGAGCACGTTGGAGGAGAGCTTCTCGATATTGGTCTGCGCCTTGTCGATCGCGTTCAGCCGCTCCTGCAATTCGCCAAGTCCCCGCGCGGTCCTGACCGCGCTCGCGCCGAGCGAATCGGTCATCGCGCGCGTCACCTCGGCGAGCCGGGTTTCGAGATTGGCGCTCACGCGGGCCTGGGCATGGGCCTGGGTCTCGGCGACGTGGGTCAGCCCGCCGTGGAGTTGCTGCTGTCCCTCGCCCAGCGCGCGGATCGCCGCGTCCACCTCGGCGAGATGCTGGACCAGCGGCTCCGCCGCCCGCCCCGCGCGGGAAACGGCGCGCAAGAGCAGAAGGAAGCCGAGAACCGCCGCGATGGCGATCCAGAGCCGGGGATCGTCCCAGCCGATCGAGAAGGAACCGATGCTGATCATCCGCGGCGTCCGAAAAGGCGTTCGATATCGGCGAGCTTGAGCTCGACATAGGTCGGGCGGCCGTGGTTGCACTGGCCCGAGAGCGGCGTGGCCTCCATCTCGCGCAGGAGCGCATCCATCTCGGCGGCGTTGAGCCGTCGCCCGGCGCGGATCGAGCCGTGGCAGGACATCCGGCTCAGCACCGCGTCGATCCGGCGGGCGATCCCCGCGCCCGCGCCTTCGATGAGCGCGTCGGCGACATCGCGGAGCAGAGCCCGGCCATCGACTTCGCCGAGGATCGCCGGCGTCTCGCGCAGGCAGACCGCGCCGCGCCCGAAGGGCTCGACCACGAGGCCCGACTGGTCGAGCGCGTCCCGCGCCTCAAGGATCGCCGCCTCCTGCCCGGCGTCGAGTTCCACCACTTCGGGGATCAGCAACCCCTGGCTCGGCACCCGGGCACCCTCCCGCGCGGCCTTCAGCTTCTCGTAGACCAGCCGCTCATGCGCCGCGTGCTGATCGACGATGACGATGCCGTCGCCGGTCTGGGCGATCACATAGGTCTCGTGCAGCTGCGCCCGCGCGGCGCCGAGCGGGCGCGTTTCGGGCGCCGCGCCCTCCGGTCCGGACTCGGGATCGGGCTCGATCCGCGCCGAATGGAGCGCCGGTCCCATCATCTCCTCCGCGAAGCCCAGCGCCGCGGCGGAGGGGCGCGGAGGCGGCGTATATGCATAGGCATATCGCGCCCGCGCCGGTGAGCTGGTCTGCGAATATGCATTGGCATATTCGGCCGCCGGGGTCCGGGCGACGCCAAGCATCCCCGCCCCCACGGTGGTCGAGCCTCGATGGCCCGCGCCCGCCAGCACCTGTTTCAGCCCGCCGATGACGAGGCCGCGCACGAGGCCCGGATCGCGGAACCGCACCTCGGCCTTGGCGGGATGGACGTTCACATCGACCGCCTCCGGCTCGCAGGTCAGGAACAGCGCCGCGACGGGATGGCGGTCGCGCGAGAGCACATCCATGTAGGCGGCCCGGAGCGCGCCGGTCAGCAGCTTGTCCCGCACCGCCCGGCCGTTGACGAAAAGGTACTGCGCCACAGCCGCGCCGCGCGAGAAGGTCGGGAGCGCGGCGAAGCCGCCGAGCCGGATGCCCTCCCGCTCCGCCGCGACGGGGAGCGCGTTCTCGGCGAAATCCGGGCCGAGGATGGCGCGGAGCCGGGCGGGAAGCCCGTCGAAGAGCTCGCCCGGCTCCGGATCGAAACGCAGGATCTCGCGCGGGCTGGCGGCGTCGGTCACATCGGTAAGCGTGAACCCCGTCCCCGGCGCCGCCATCGCGAGCCGGCGGAGCGTATCGCCGATCGCCTGCGCCTCCGCCCGGTCGGAGCGCAGGAACTTGAGCCGCGCCGGCGTCGCGGTGAAGAGCCCGGCGAGTTCCACCACCGTGCCCCGGGCGAGCGCCGCCGGACGCACCGCGCCGGTCTCCTCGCCGCGCACGCTGATGCTCGCCGCCTCCCCGGCACCCGCCGCGCGCGAGGTCAGCGTCAGCCGCCCGACCGCGCCGAGCGAAGGCAGCGCCTCACCGCGAAAGCCGAAGGAGCGGATATTGATGAGATCCGTCCCGTCGATCTTCGAGGTCGCATGGCGCGAGAGCGCGAGCGGCAGTTCCGCCGCCGGGATGCCGTGGCCATCATCGGTCACGCGGATCAGCGTCTTGCCGCCATCGGCGTAGGCGACCGCGATCCGCCGGGCGCCGGCGTCGAGCGCGTTCTCGACCAGTTCCTTGATCGCCGAGGCCGGGCGCTCGACCACCTCCCCCGCCGCGATACGGTTCGCCGCCGCCGCGTCGAGCTGCCGGATCGGCCGCCGTGTTTCGGGTCGCGCTTCGGGGCGTGCCTCTGGCTCTATATTGGGTGTCGGAGCGTTCATGCCCCAAGGTCTAGCATGACCCCCCGGGGTGGCGCCACCGATTATTGGTTAACGGCCCATGTCGGCCTACTCGTCGCCGGCGGCCTCCAGCCCCTCGGGCCTGCCGACGACGACGAAGCTCAGCTCCCCGGGATCGAGCAGCCGCTTCGCCACCCGCGCCACATCCTCCCGCGTCACCGCCTCGACCAGCGCGTTGCGGCGGTTCACATAGTCGAGCCCAAGCCCCGCCGTCTGGATGCCCAGCAGTTGCGCGGCGATCCGCCCATTGCCCGAGAACCGCAGCGGATAGGCGCCGGTCAGGTATTTCTTCGCCGCCTCCAGCTCGGCATCGGTCACGCCGCCCTCCGCCATCCGCTGCCATTCGGCGCGCGTGAGTTCGATCGCCTCGGCGACCCGGTCATTCGCGGAGGAAAAATGACCCATGTAGAGCGCGCCGAAATCATACGGCGCGAGCATCGTGTTGATGCCATAGGTCAGCCCGCGCTTCTCCCGTACCTCGGTCGAGAGCCGCGAGCCGAGCCCGCCACCGCCAAGGATGTAGTCCATCACGAAGGCCGGGATGAAATCCGGATCGTCGCGCGCGATCCCATGCTGGCCGAAGAAGACCAGCGACTGCGGCACGTCGAAATCGGTGACGCTGAGCGTTCCGGGAAGCTCCGGCTCCGCGACCGGCGGCAGGGCCGGACCCGTGGCGGGCAGGTCGCCGAACAGCCGGTCGAGCATCGGCCCGAGTTCCTCCGGCGTGATGTCGCCCACCACGGCGAGCCGCAGGCGATCCCGGGTCAGCATCGCCCCATGCGCGGCGCGGATCGCATCCGCGTCGAGCGCGCGGACGGCCTCGAGCGTGCCGTTGGTGGGCCGCGCATAGGGATGGCCGGGGAAGGCCTCGGCGAAGAAGGCCCGGCTCGCGGTCGCGCCGGGATCGGTGGCATCGTCCTCGAGCCCGGCGACCAGTTGCCCGCGCACCCGCTCGACCGCCCCCGCGTCGAACCGCGGATCGACGAGCGCCTGGCGCAGCAGATCGACCGAGGCATCGCGGTTCTCGCTCAGCATGTCGGCCGAGATCGAAATGTCGTCGCGGCCGCAATCGAAGCCGAAACGGGCGGCGAGATCCTCGCGCCGCTCGGCGAAGCCGGTCGAATCGAGATCGCCGGAACCTTCCTCGAGCAGCCCGGTCATCAGCACGCAGACCCCTTCCTCGCCCTCGGGATCGAGCGCCGCGCCGCCCTGGAAGCTCGATTCGATGGTGATCATCGGGATCGTGTGCTCCTCGTAGAGCCAGGCGGAGAGTCCCCCCGGCGAGGTCACCGGCGTGATGGTGATCTCGGCGCGAGCGGGCAGCGCGGCCGTTACGAGAAGCGGGGCGGCGAGGAGCGCGGCGGCGAACAGCACGAGGAGCGGGTGTCTCATCGCGCGGCCTCCTCGGCGGGACTCTCGGCCGGGTTGGCTCCGGGGTTCACGGCGGGGTTCGTGACGGGGCTGTCGGCCGGATTCGCGGCGGCGTTCTCGGGAGCCTTCTCGGGGACGTTCTCGGGGGCGTTCTCGGCGGGACCCTCGGTCGGCGACTCGGGCGGGCGCTCGGGCAGAAGCCATCCCGTGACCGAGGCGTCCGGGTCGAAGACCGCGCGCGCGGCGGCCTGGACATCCGCCGCGGTGACGGCGAGCAGCGCCTCCGGCCAGCCCTCCACATCCGCGATCGTCAGTCCGGAGGTCAGCGCCTGTCCGAATTCGTTCGCGCGGCCCTCCACGCTGTCGCGGGCGTAGATCTCGGAGGCCCGGACCTGATTGCGCGCCCGTTCCAGCCCGGCCTCATCCGGCCCCCCGGCGATGAAATCGGCGATCAGTGCGTCGAGCCGCGCCTCGGCCTCCGCCGGCTCGACCCCGGGCCTCAGCGCCATCCGCAGGCTGAAACTCGACGGATCGAGGCTCACGTCATTGTAGTAGGCGCCGGTACCGACGGCGATCGCCTCCGGCCCAAGCTCGAGCTCCCGTGTCATCTCCGAGGTCGCGCCCCGGCCGAAGAGCTGCGCGAGCATGGCGAGCGCCGCCGCCTCCCGCTGATCGCCGGACCGCCGCGGCGGTGCGAGATACGAGCGGGTCATGACGGGCAGCGTGACGCGGGGGTCGCTGTGCTCGATCCGCCGCGCGGCCAGCGGTTCGGGTTCGCGCGGCCGGTTCCTGGGCTCGATCAGATCGGAGGCGGGAATGGGCCCGAAATGTTCCGCCGCCAGTTCCTCGACCCGCGCCGGGGTGACATCGCCCGCGACCACCAGAACCGCGTTGTTCGGCGCGTAATGCGCCCGGTAGAAGGCCATCGCACCTTCGAGCGTGATCGCCTCCAGTTCCTGCGCCCAGCCGATGATCGGCCGGCCATAGGGGCTGTTGAGATAGAGCGTCGCGTTCTGCCGCTCGCGGAACGGGCCTTCGGGGGAATTGTCCACACGCTGCCGCCGCTCTTCGCGCACAACGTCGCGTTCCGAGAGCGCGCCCGCCTCGCCGGGGTCGAGATTGACCATGCGGTCGGCTTCCATCCTGAGGACCAGATCGAGCCGGTCGGCGGAGATGTTCTGGAAATACGCGGTGTAATCGGCCGAGGTGAAGGCGTTCTCGTCGCCGCCATTCGCCGCCACCACGGCGCTGAACTCGCCATCCGCGAGAGTGTCGGTGGCCTTGAACATCAGATGTTCGAGAAAATGCGCGAGCCCGGTCTCGCCATAGGGGTCGTCGGCGGCGCCGACCTTGTACCAGACCATCGAGGTGACGACCGGCGCGCGGTGGTCCTCGATCACGACGCCCATCAGCCCGTTCGGGAGCGTGAAGCTCGACACCGCGGGGTCGGCGGCGCCGAAGGCGAGCGTGGGCGCGAGAGCGAGGGGAGCCAGCGCGAACTGGCTCAGGCGGGCGAGGCGGATCAAGCGGGCATCTCCTTCTGGGCGCGATCAGCCTAGCCGTCTCAGCGCCGCGATCAACGCCGCCAGCGCCGGCCTTCCGAAATGTGATCGCCTCGCGAGGGAGCCTATTCCTCTTCCAGAAGCGTCGGCGGCGCGGGCGGCACGGCGACGCCGCGCGCGCGCATCGCCTCGTATTCCGCCGCCGCGTCGAGCGTGACCGCGCCATAGGTCACGTCATCCGGGTCGCGCGCGAGCAGCCTGGGCAGCAGCTTTCCCTGGTTCTCCTCGCGCCAGGTCGCGTCCTCGACGGCGAGCCGGGCGCGGATGTTCGGATCGGCGGGTCCGGCGCGGGCGATGAGCGAGCCGGCGCTCGCGGTGCCGGCGGGCGCCTCGCGGCCGGTCAGGCTCGCCACCGCCTCCGCCTTCGGGTTGTAATCGACGCGGTTCGGCGCACCCGGCGTCGGTGTCGGCAGCGCGGCGAAATTCCCGGGCATTTCGAGCGGCTTGGTCGGCAGTACCATGAATTCGTCGGGCGAGCCCGCCGAGCGCAGCTCGCCGTCGCTTCTCGCCTGACCGCAGCCGCCAAGCGCGGCGCCTGCCAGAATCAATCCCGCCCAGCGGAGGGCACGTGCCCGCATCTTGGGTCCTCGTCCGTCGAAACCGTTTCTTCCCCTACCGCGGAACGCGGGCGGCGTCACCTCCTCTTGCGCGCCTGCCCGCCGCCGGTCGGACGGTCACCCGCGGGTTCCCGCGCGAAGAGGAGCAGCAGCGCCGCGCCCGCGAAGATCGCCACGTCCCCGACGTTGAAGGCGAAGGGGTTGCGGAGGCCCGGCAGGCTGAAGTTCAGGAAGTCCATGACCGCGCCATAGCGGATCCGGTCCCAGACATTGCCGAACGCGCCCCCCATGATGAGCCCGACGCCGAGCGCCTCGACGAAGGCGGTGCGCCGCCGCGCCCAGTAGAGCAGACCGGCGCAGATCACGAGCGCGAGCGCGATCAGGAACCAGCGCCCGGCATCCGCGCCCATGTCGAGGAGGCCGAAGTTGATCCCCCGGTTCCAGGCCATCGCGAGGTTGAACCAGGGGTCCCAGACCGCGATGAAGCCACGCGCGCGGAGGTCCAGCACCTCGACCACCCAGAATTTCGTGGCGCGGTCGATCAGGAAGATTATCGTCGTGATCGTGGCCACGCGGGCCAACATCGGGTTCATGGCGCTCCTCAGTGCCGGAAATGACGCATGCCGGTCAGGACCATGGCGAGGCCCGCCGCGTCGGCGGCGGCGATCACCTCCGCGTCCCGCATCGAGCCGCCCGGCTGGATCACCGCCGTCACGCCATTGCCCGCCAGCACCTCGATCCCGTCGGCGAAGGGAAAGAACGCGTCGGAGGCCGCGACCGCGCCCTTCGCGGGTGAGCCGTCAAGGCCGAGTTCCGCGGCCATCCGCTCGGCCTTCAAGGCGCCGATCGTGGTCGAATCGACTCGGCTCATCTGCCCGGCGCCAATGCCGACCGTGGCGCCGTCCTTCGCATAGACGATCGCGTTCGATTTCACGTGTTTCGCGACCCGCCAGGCGAAGGCGAGATCGGCGAGTTCGCGGGCGCTCGGCGCGCGCCGCGTCACCACCTTGAGGTCGTCCGTCGCGACGCGGCCGGCATCGCCGTCCTGCACGAGAAAGCCGCCGGAGACCTGCCGGAACGTGCGCCGGGCGGCGCCCACGTCCGGCAGGCCGCCCGCGACCAGAAGGCGCAGGTTCTTCTTCGCCGCGAAGACCCGCGCCGCCCCGTCCGTCACCTCGGGCGCGATCACGACCTCGGTGAAGATCTCGGCGATCGCTTGCGCGGTTTCCGCGTCGAGCGGCTGATTGAGGGCGACAATGCCGCCGAAGGCCGAGGTCCGGTCGCAGTCGAAGGCGGCGCGATAGGCGTCGATCAGGCTCGCGCCGGTCGCGACGCCGCAGGGATTGGCGTGTTTGATGATCGCGCAGGCCGGGGCCTCGGCGGGATCGAATTCGGCGACGAGTTCATAGGCCGCGTCGGTGTCGTTGATGTTGTTGTAGGAGAGCTCCTTGCCCTGAAGCTGCCGCGCCGTCGCGACGCCCGGACGGTCGGAGCCATCGCGGTAGAAGGCCGCCGCCTGATGCGGGTTCTCGCCGTAGCGCAGCGTCTGGGCGAGCGTGCCCGCGAAAGCCCGGCGCCGGGGCGTCGGCTCATCACAGGCGCCCACCATCCAGGTCGAGACCGCGGCGTCATAGGCGGCCGTGCGACCGAAGGCGGTGAAGGCGAGACGCTTACGGAAGGCGAGCGTCGTGGCGCCACCGTTCGCATCCAGCTCGGCGGTCAGCGCGGCATAGTCCTCCACATCCGTCACCACCGCGACGAAAGCGTGGTTCTTCGCGGCGGAGCGCAGCATCGCTGGACCGCCGATGTCGATGTTCTCGATGCAATCGGCGACCGGGGCGCCCGAGGCGACGGTCGCCTCGAAGGGATAGAGGTTGACGACGAGCAGGTCGATCGGCCCGATCCCATGCTCGGCCAGCGCCGCCCGGTGGCTCTCGGCGTCGCGCACGGCGAGGAGCCCGCCGTGGACCACCGGATGCAGCGTCTTGACCCGGCCGTCGAGCATCTCGGGAAAGCCGGTCAGTTCGGCGACATCGCGCACGGGCAGGCCCGCGTCCCGGATCGCCGCCGCCGTTCCCCCGGTCGAGACCAGTTCGACGCCCCGCGCGGCGAGCCCCCGCGCCAGATCCAGGAGCCCGGTCTTGTCGGAGACCGACAGGAGCGCGCGGGTGACGGGTACGAGATCGGCGGGAGCGGATGCGGGCGCGGATGGCATGGGACGGGCGGCTCCTTCAGGACTCGGACGGCACTCGGACTCGGGGTTGGCCCCACGGGATGCGCCGACCCCTACGCGACCGGGTCGGACGCGTCCGGAGCCTCGGCGGCGCGCGCGAAGGACCAGGTGATCTGCCCCAGATACTCGACCACTCGCGCACGGACAACCACCTGTTTGGTCACACTCGGACGAGCTTGGCCCGGGTCGAAATAGACCGAATCCTCGAGATCGATCGTGCCGCCCGCCGCGCGGAACACCCAAGGTTCGCCGCTCGGCATGTCGAGAATGACGATCCCCCGATAGCTGTCGAGATCCGGCCGGATCGACGGGTGCAGGTGGAACCGCGCCGCCACGACGACAGGGCCGCGCGCCGCGGCGCGGTCGAACCGGCTCTGGGCGCGGGCGTCGATCACGCTCAGGATCTCCTCGCCGCGTGCCTCGCGCCCGCGCGCCTCGACGAAGATCCGCCGTTCGTGCAGGAGGCCGTGGGTGGCGACATAGCCGTCCTGCGTGGCCAGCAGCCACATCCCCGACGCATCCTGCGCCTGCCGCACCGAGACGAGCGTCGGGCCGCGCTCCAGCCGCTCGCCGAAGGTCCGGGCCGCGAAATCCCGCGCCTCGATTCGCGCCGAGGACCGGCCATCGACCTCGACGGTGCTCGCCGCCGCCGTCTGACGGCAGAGATGCGCCCAGGCGCCGCCGAAGGCCTGCCCCGGTCCGGCGTTCACCACGATTGGCTGGCGCCCGTCGTGCATCTCGAAGGCGAGCGCCGAGGCATGGGCGCCGAGCGCCGCCGGGCCGGTGCCCGGCGCGGCGCCGTCCATGATCAGCGTCACCCGACCGCCGCTCAGCCGGGCATAGCCCATGGCGAGCCGCGGCTTCACCTGCGTGCCGAGGCGCAGTTCGGCCAGCGCGAGGTCGAGCCGGTCCGGCGCGCCGGGACCACCGCCATGAAACCGCGCGAGCGCCCCGTCGCGGAAGCGGAGCGCGCGGATCACCGGTACCGCCCGCGCGATCGCCGCGAGATGGGCGGAACTCGCGCGATGGTCTCCCGCTTCGAGCAGGCGCGCGGTCCAGGTGAGCAGGATCAGCGCCTCGGCGAGATCCTCGGGCGCGCGCGAGGCCACGGCACCGTCGGCGTCGATCATCTCCGCCGCGACTTCGCCGAGAAGCTCGACCTGCGCGGCATGGTCGCGGCGCGGCAGCACCTGCCCGACCCAGACCAGCGCCGCGACCGCCCTGAGCCGCGGCAGCCCCGGGGCCGCGTCCTCCCAGGCATGGGCGAGGTAGCGACCCTGCGCGGCGAGCGCCCGCCAGAAGCGGTCCCGGGCGCCCGAATCCACGCCATGCACCAGCATCTCCGCGTTCGCGCTCCAGGCGATCGCGCGCAGGGCCGCGCTCTCGGGCGTCCAACCGGGGCCGGAGCCCGAGCCGAAGCGGCGGATCCAGTCCCAGGTCCAGGACTGCGCCAGCCCGCGCGCCGACCGGGTGCCGAGTGTCGCTAGATCCTCGAGCCAGCCGAAGGACTGCCGCGCGGGTTCGAGCCACATCGCCTCCCCCGCGGGCAGCGGCGCCGCCCAGAGCGAGCCGTCGCCGATCTCGATGTCGAGCCCGTCGAGCACCGGCCAGACACCCGCCACCATGCGCTGGCCGCGATCGGCATCGCCGTGCAGCGGCGGCTCCGGCAGCGTCTCGGCGACGACGGGCTTGGCCCCGAGCTTCGCGCGGCTGGCGCGGACCCGGTTGCGGAGCCGGTCGCCGGGGCGCGACATGCGATGCCCGAGAGCTTTCAGGAACAGGGTGGCCATGCCGGCTCGGAATCCGCTTCCAATGGGAATAATCTGTCGGCGTGGAGCCTAGAGCATCGCCTTCGCGCGGGAAACGGCTTTCGCAGGTCCCGGTTACCCGCGCGCGAGGCCTGCGGCGAAGAAGCCGTCCATTCCGCCCCGATCCGGCCAGAAATCCGGCCGCGTCCTCAGCACGCCTCCGGTGATCCACGCGGGCTCGATCCCCCCAGGCTCGATCCCCGCCAGATCGGGCAGCGGCGCGGGCCGGGCGTCGGGCGTCGCCGCGAGGAAGTCCGAGACGCGTTCCTCCCCTTCCGCGGGCAGGAGCGAGCAGGTGCAATAGACGAGCCGCCCGCCCGGCGCGAGCCACTCCCAGGCGCGCGCGAGCATCGCGGACTGGAGCGCGGTCAGCGCCGCGACATCGGCCGCGCCGCGCAGGCGCGGCAGGTCCGGGTGCCGCCGGATCGTCCCGCTGGCCGAACAGGGCGCGTCGAGCAGGATGGCATCGAAAGGCGCCTCCGGCTGCCAGGCGAGCGCATCGGCCGCGACGACCTCGGCCGCGAGTCCTGTCCGCGCGAGATTGTCGCTCAGCCGCGCGAGCCGGGCCTGCGAGACATCGAGCGCCGTGACCCGCGCGCCCGCCGCCGCCAGCTGGAGCGTCTTGCCCCCCGGCGCGGCGCAGAGATCGAGCACGCGAAGCCCGGCCACCGGACCGAGGAGACGCGCCGGCAGCGCGGCGGCCGCGTCCTGCACCCACCAGTCGCCGGTCGCATAGCCGGGGAGCGCCGAGATCTGGCCTCGCGCCCGGAGCCTGAGCGATCCGGTCGGCAGGAGATCGGCGCCGAGCCGTTCGGCCCAGAGCGCGGCGGTTTCGGGATCGCGCGGCGTGAGGTCGGTCGGCGGCGGCCCGGCGTGATGCGCGGCGCCGATCGCGGTGAGCGCTTCCTCTCCGTAGGCATCGCGGATCGGATCGGCGAGCCAGGCGGGCAGCTCCGCTTCCGCCGCCGCCTCCCAGAGTTCCGCGCCGCGCTCGCCGATCCGGCGGCCGACGGCGTTGACGAGGCCGGCGAGATGGCGCGCCCTGGCATGTTTCCGGGTAAGCCGCACCGCGGCGTCGACCGCCGCGTGCGCCGGCACCCCGTCGAGCCGCGTTTCGGCCACCGCGAGGCGGAGCGCATTGAGCGCGGGCGCGGCGGGAAGCTTGGTCAGGAAGGTCCCGAGAACCGCGTCGATCCGGCCAAGATGGCGCAGAGTCTCGGTCGCGAGCGTCTGGGCGCGGGCGCGGTCGGCCGGATCGAGATCGGCGAGAGGCCCCCCGGCTGCCCCCCGGCGCGGCCCCCCGGACGACCCGGAGGGCGCGGCGATCTGGTCGGCGAGGCTCACGCCCCGGTCGAGCACACCGGCGAGCAGCGCCGCGGCCGCCGCGCGGGCGGCGAGGCCGGGAACATCCTCCGGCGCGCCGCCGGGCGCTTCCACCGCCGTCTTCCCCGGCGCCTCCTTCGACGCCTTGCCGCGCGTGCGCCCCGCTCCGGGTCGCACCGTCTTCCGGGCCGAAGCGCTCACTGGAGGTCGCCGCGGCGGCCGGAACTCGGGATGCGGGTCGGACTGGTCTGGACATGCCGCTCCGGCATCGGCGCGCGCGGCGCGGGCCCTCCACCACCGGGCCGCCCGGTCATCGCTTCGAGCGCGCGAATCCGGTTCTCGACACTCGGATGGGTCGAGAAGAGATTGTCCATCCGCCGCCCCGAGAGCGGGTTGATGATGAAGAGCGGCGCCGTCGAAGGGCTGCGCTCGGCCGTGGGCATCTCGATCCGATGCGCGTAGCCCGAGATCTTGCGCAGCGCGCTCGCGAGCGCCAGCGGCTTGCCGGAGATCTCGGCGCCCAGCTTGTCGGCGGAATATTCCCGGGTCCGGCTGATCGTCATCTGGATGACCATCGCGGCCAGCGGCGCGAAGAGCACCGCGAGCAGGACCGCGATCGGCCCCATCGGACTCTCCCGATCGCGTGAGCCGCCGAAGAACATGCCGAACTGCGCCAGCATCGAGATCGCACCGGCGACGGTGGCCGCGACAGTCATGATGAGCGTGTCGCGGTTCTTGATATGGGCGAGTTCATGCGCGATCACCCCCTCCAGTTCTTCTCGGTTCAGAAGCTGGAGAATGCCCGTGGTCGCGGCGACGGCGGCGTTCTCGGGATCGCGGCCGGTCGCGAAGGCGTTCGGCTGATCGGCGCGCATGATGAAGACGCGCGGCATCGGCAGGTTCGCGTTCTTCGCGAGCCGCCCGACCATCTCGTAAAGCTCCGGCGCGCTCGCCCGCGTCACCGCCTCGGCGTTATGGGCGCGGAGCGCGAGCTTGTCGGAATTCCAGTAGGCGAAGGCGTTGGTCCCGATCGCGAAGACGAGGGCGATCAGCATGCCGCCTCTGCCGCCGATCAGGAAGCCCACGCCCATGAAGAGCGCGGTCAGCCCCGCGAGCAGCAGCATCGTCCTGAAGTAGTTCATCCTTCCTCCACCTCCCGCGTGCCCTTGCGACCAGCCGCGCCGGGACACTATGATCGGCCAACCGATCCGGGAGTTATATATGTCCAGCCAGCCGACTGAAAAAGAGGCGCGGGCCCAGGCAGAGGCGACTGCGCGGGCGGCGGCGCAGGCGGCGCGCGCGCTGGCGGAAGCCGAGGAACGCCGGGCCAAGGCGCCGGCGCGCATCTTCCCGGTCGAACACGGCGGGCCGAAGGGTCCCGAGCCGACACGCTACGGCGACTGGGAGAAGAAGGGCATCGTCAGCGATTTCTGAACCGATGGCGCACGATACGGTCAAGCAGGTCATCTGCATCAACTGGGGCACGAAATATGGCGCGCCTTACGTGAACCGGCTCTATGCCGGGGTGGCGCGCAACATCACGCCGCCGTTCAGCTTCAGCTGTTTCACCGATACCGACGCCGGGCTCCGCCCCGAGGTCCGGGCCTTCCCGCTGCCGCCGCTCGATGTCGCGATGCCGACCGGGACCAAGGGCATCTGGCCGAAGGCGCGGCTCTGGGGGGCGGAGCTTGGCGATCTGACGGGGCCGGTCCTCTTCATGGACCTCGACCTCGTGGTGACCGGGAACATGGACGGCTTCTTCTCCGAGGGAGCGCCGGAGGATGTGATCCTCGCGCGCAATCCCTCGACGCCGCTTGAAAAACTCGGCCAGACCTCGCTGTTCCGCTTCCCGGTCGGCAAGCTCCTGCCACTTCAGGAGCGGTTCCGGGCCGATCCACAGGGGATCGCCGACGCCTTCCGCTTCGAGCAGCGGTTCGTGACGCGCGAGGCGCCGGGCGGGATTTCGTTCTGGCCCTCGGGCTGGGTCAAAAGCTTCCGCAACGACTGCGCCCGGCCGTTTCCGCTCAACTTCTTCCAGCCGCCGCGGCTGCCGCCGGACGCGAAGGTGGTGATCTTTCCGGGCGGCCTGCTGCCCCCGCATGCGATCGCCGGGCATTGGGGGCGGCACTACAAGCCGCTCTCGCGGATGGAGCATCTGAAGGGACTCCTCAGCCCCGACCGCCCCGACCCGCCGCTGCGCTACCTGCGCCATTTCATCCTGCCGAGCGACTGGGTCGCGGGGGCCTGGGCTGAGTAGGGCGAACCTTCGCCCGCCTCCCGCTCCCGAGCCTCAGTGCGCCGCCGCCCAGCTCTCGCCGCTGCCCGCCTCCACGACGAGCGGCACGTCGAGCGCCACGGCCGGCAGCGTCGCGGCCTCCATCGCCGCCTTGACCCGCGCCGCCGTTTCCTCGACCGCGCCCTCCTCGACCTCGAAGAGCAGTTCGTCGTGCACCGTCAGCAGCATCTTCGCCGGAAGCCCTTCGAGCACCGGGGGCACGCGGATCATCGCGCGGCGGATGATGTCGGCCGCGGTCCCCTGGATCGGCGCGTTGATCGCCGCGCGCTGCGCGAAACCGGCGTGCGGGCCCTTGGCGTTGATCTCGGGCGTATGGATGCGCCGGCCGAACAGCGTCTCGACATGGCCGTTGGCCTTGGCGAAGGCGATGGTCTGGTCCATGTATTCGCGAATGCCGGGGAAGCGCTCGAAATAGGTGTCGATGAACTTCTTCGCCACGTCGCGCGGGATACGCAGGTTGTTCGCGAGGCCAAAGGCGGAGATGCCGTAGATCACGCCGAAATTGATCGCCTTCGCCTGCCGGCGGATGTTCGAGGGCATCCCCTCGATCGGCACGCCGAACATTTCCGAGGCGGTCATCGCATGGATGTCGAGCCCTTCGCGGAACGCCTCCTTGAGCGCGGGAATGTCGGCTATATGGGCGAGGATGCGGAGCTCGATCTGACTGTAGTCGAGGCTCAGCAGCCGGTGTCCCTCGACGGCGACGAAGGCCTCGCGGATGCGCCGCCCCTCGTCGGTCCGGACGGGAATGTTCTGCAGGTTCGGATCGGTCGAGGCGAGCCGCCCGGTATTGGCGCCCGCGATCATGTAGGAGGTATGCACCCGGCCCGTGCGCGGGTTGATCGCCGCCTGCAGCGAGTCGGTATAGGTCGATTTGAGCTTCGAGATCTGCCGCCAGTCGAGCACGCGGGCCGGCAGGTCGTGCCCCTGCGCCGCGAGTTCCTCCAGAATGTCGGCGCCGGTTCCATAGGCGCCGGTCTTGCCCTTCTTGCCGCCGGGCAGCGACATCTGGTCGAAGAGCACCTCGCCGAGCTGCTTGGGCGAGCCGACGTTGAACGGCCCGCCCGCGAGTTCGTGGATCTCCGCCTCCAGCCCCGCCATGCGCTGCGCGAAATCGCCGGAGAGCCGCGAAAGCTGGCCGCGGTCGACCTTGATCCCATGCGCCTCCATCTCGGCGAGGACGGGGACGAGCGGGCGTTCCAGCGTCTCGTAGACCCGCGTAACCTTCGCGAAGGGCAGCCGCGGGCGGAAGACGGCGCGGAGCCGCCAGATAACATCCGCCTCCTCCGCCGCGAAGGGCGCGGCGGCCTCGACCGCGACATCCTGGAAGGTCTTCGGGCCCCGCCCCCCCATCAGCGACTTGAGCGGGATCGTCGCATGGCCGAGGTACTTCTCGGCGAGCACTTCGAGCCCGTGCCCGTGCAGCCCGGCATGGAGCGCGTAGGAGATGAGCAGCGTGTCCTCGATCGGCGCGACCGCGATCCCGTGACGCGCGAAAAGCTTCACATCGGCCTTGAGGTTGTGGCCGATCTTCAGGATCGCCGCGTCCTCCAGCACCGGCCGCAACAGGGCGAGCGCGTCGTCGATCGGCATCTGCCCCGGAACGCGCGCATCGCCGTCGAAGAGATCGCCCGAGCCCGACATATGGGCGAGCGGGACATAGGCCGCGTCGCCCGGCGCGGCGGCGAGGCCGAGGCCGACCAGTTCGGCCCGCATCTCGTCCCCTCCGCTCGTTCTCGCGACGAGCGCGAGGGCACCCTGTTCCACGGCGCGGGCAAGCAGGGCTTCGAGTTCGGCGGGCTCGCGGATGATCGCGTATTTCTCCGCCTCGATCGGCGGCAGGTCGGGCCGCGCCGGGCCGGCCGAGGCCTCGCGCGGGGCGCTGCTCCGCGCCGGCGCGGCGGCGGCCACCGGGGCATCGACACCGAGCTTCGCCGCGACGCGCGCGGTCAGCGTCCGGAACTCCATCCGGTTCAGGAAATCGAGCAGCGCCTCGGGGTCGGGTTCGCGCACCTCCAGCGTGTCGAGACCCTCCTCGACCGGCGTGTCGCATCTGAGCGTGACGAGATCGCGCGAGACGCGGATCTGGTCGGCGTGGGTCAGCAGCGTCTGGCGCCGTTTCGGCTGTTTGATCTCCTCGGCGCGGGCGAGCAGCGTGTCGAGATCGCCGTATTCGGTGATGAGCTGCGCCGCCGTCTTGATGCCGATCCCCGGCGCGCCGGGCACGTTGTCGACGGAATCGCCCGCGAGCGCCTGCACGTCGATCACATGTTCGGGGAAGACGCCGAACTTCTCGAACACCTCGTCGCGGCCGATCCGGCGGTTCTTCATGATGTCGAACATCTCGACGCCGGGCCGGACCAGCTGCATCAGATCCTTGTCGGAGGAGACGACGGTGACGCGCCCGCCCGCCTCGACCGCCTGCACGGCATAGGTCGCGATGATGTCGTCGGCCTCGTAGCCCTCGAGCTCGACGCAGGCGAGGTTGAAGGCGCGCGTGGCCTCGCGGATCAGCGGGAATTGCGGGCGCAGATCCTCCGGCGGCTCCGGCCGCTGGGCCTTGTATTCGGGATAGAGGGCGTTGCGGAAGGTGACGGCGGAATGATCGAAGACGACGGCGACATGGGTCGGGGCATCGGCGCCCTTCGCATCCTCGACCATCTTGTAGATCATGTTGCAGAAGCCCGCGACCGCGCCCACCGGCAGCCCGTCCGACTTCCGCGTCAGGGGCGGCAGCGCGTGATAGGCCCGGAAGATGAATCCGGACCCGTCGATCAGGTGGAGGTGATGGCCCTCGCCGAACCGCGCCACATCAACGGCCCCCCTCGGGCCTTCGTTCCGGTCAGTGATGGCCGGCACCGGCGCCCGGCTTCAGCACGTAGCGCTTGTCGCAGTAGCCGCATTCGACGAAGCCCGTCGTCGGGTCGATCTCGAGCCAGACCCGCGGATGGCCGCCCGCGCCGCCACCGCCATCGCAGGCGACGCGGCTCTTGGTCACTTCGATGGTCTCCGGCTCGGGTGCTGGCATGGAAGAGGCTCCGTGATGCGGACGCTGGGTTCGCCTCTGATTAGCCTCATGCGCGCCGGGCGGCAATGGGCAGCGCGGCTCCGGCCCGCGAGCTGGCTCGAGCCCCGTTCAGGAACCGCTCAGGACGGGGGCTCGTCGGTGCCGACCATCCAGGGCGTGCCGAACCGGTCGATGAACATCCCGAACCCCGCCGCCCAGAAGGTCGGCGCGAAGGCCATCATCACCTGGCCGCCGTCCGAGAGCGCCTCGAAGATCGCCCGCGCCTCCGCCGCCGTCGGATAGGTGAGCGCGACCGAGAAGCCTTGCGGCTTCGAATACCAGTTCCCCGGGGCGTCCGCGCCGAAGATCGCCCGGTCGCCGATCCTGAGGCAGGAGTGCATGACCTGCTCCGCCTGTTCCGGCCCGACACCCATGTCCGCCGGCGCCTCCGCCCAGGTCGAGCGCATGGTCACCTCGCCACCGAGCACCGAGGCGTAGAAGTCGAACGCCTCGGCGCAGCGTCCGTCGAAGCTGAGGTAGGGGTCGATCTGCATTCCGGGATCTCCGCTGGCTGCTCTCGTCGTCGTCCTGCCGGGCTCAGGCCCCGCTCTCGAGGCGGGCGCCCAGCCGGGCGAGCGTCCGCTGTCCGCCCTCGATCGCGCCGAACGTCCGCGCGACATTGTTCCGCACCTCGACCGAGGCGAACCGCATCGTCAGCGTCAGCCGCGTCCCCCCGGCCACCGCGGCGAGAGTCACGTCGGTGTCGAAGACCGAATCGTCGGCCTCGTCCTCGCCCTGGTGATGATAGGCGAGGTGGCGGGGCTCATCGACGGTGACGAAGCGGATCCGGTTCGGATAGTCGATCCCGTCGGGGCCATGCATGGTGAAATGCCAGCCGCCTTCCTCGCGGAAGCTGAAGGCATGGGTCGTCGTCGTGAAACCGTCCGGCCCCCACCAGTGGCCGATGTGCCCCGGATCGGCCCATGCCCTCCAGACCCGGGCGGGCGGATGGGGATAGACGCGGACAAGGCGGATCACCGGCTCATCGGCCGGCGCGGGATGGGCGGCGATCATCTCGGGGAGGTAGGCGTCGAGCCCGTCGAAGGTCTCCGTCCATCCGGCCCGGTGCCCGTCACGATTGGTCCGCTCCTCGAACGGCCCCATCCTGAGCCCCAGCCGCGTGCCCTCGCCCTCGTCGATCAGCGTGACCTCGAGGCGCCGTTCGCGTCCCGACGCCCCGTCCACCCCATCCGTCGCGGCATCGGTGGCGGCCCAGCGGTGGCTGTGCACGATGCGGCGGCCGGGGTCGATCTCGAGATAGTCGCCTTCCGCGCGGAGCACGGTTCCATCGTCGCCGGTGAGTTCGGCGTGCCAGGCGCCGCCTTCGCGGAAATCGCCCGCGCCATCGGTCACGGTGAACCCCGCGGGCGCGCACCAGCGCCGCAGGTGCACCCCATCGGACCAGGCGGTGAAGACCAGACCACGCGGCGCGTCGAAATGGCGGGACAGGTCGAGCCAATGCCCGGCCCCGTCTTCCGTCCGGCTCTCGGTGGTCGCTTCCATCGGGTCCCCCTCTCGTAGTTCCAGCAGATGCGCGTCGAACTGGACAAGGCCCCGATCCCAGAAGTCCCGATAATCCTCCAGCCATTCGAAAACCGCGCGCAGAGGCTCGGGTTCCAGCCGACAGGGACGCCACTGCGCCGCGCGGCCCCGTGCGATGAGGCCGGCGCGTTCCAGCACCTTGAGATGCCGCGAAATGGCGGGCAGGCTCATGGCGAAGGGCGCGGCCAGTTCGTTCACCGTCGCCTCGCCCTGCGACAGCCGCGCGAGAATTGCCCGCCGCGTCGGATCGGAAAGCGCCGACAGCGTCGCTGACAGCGCATCCGGAGCGCGGGCCGGGACGAGCGGCATCGTCATCTATTTAGCCAACTCATTAATTAACGCGCTAGCTAAATACCTCATCCAGGGGTGTGACGTCAAGGAATGCGGGGTGCGTGACGCTCATATGATCGAACCGGCATATGAACCGCACCCGGCGATGCGGCAGTCCTCATCGATCGCTGGCTTCCGCAGGCGCATGAGATCGCGCAGAGGCGCTGTCTGTTCTTTCATCTCGAACCAGATCCCCACCTGCCGCTCCAAGTCGGGCGCATTTGCCTGCGCTTCCGCCGCGCGCCGCTCGGCGGCGGCTATAGCGTCGGCGATTCCACCCCGATCCGAAATTGAGCTACCTCCTCCGTCGCACAACGCGCATGGGAGCGAGCGCGCCGAGGGACGCCCGCCTGGTCGGTGCCAAACCTCATCCGGATCAATCAGCCGGTGCGACCAGCAGCCGGCCGAGCGGGCGGCCTCCGAGAATATGGAAATGCATGTGCGGCACTTCCTGATGCGAGTTGTCGCCCGAATTGGCGATCAGCCGGTATCCGGCACCGCCCTCGCCGGGCGTGACGCCAAGCTCGGCCGTGACCCGCGCGACCGCCTTGTTGAAATCGACGATCTCCTCTGCGCTCGCCTCGGCTGCGAAATGGTCGAAATTGACGTAAGGTCCCTTCGGGATCACCAGGATGTGCAGCGGCGCCTGCCCCCGGATGTCGTGGAAGGCGAGGCTGTGCTCGGTTTCGAGCACGGTCTCGTTCGGGATCTCGCCGCGCAGGATGCGGGCGAAGACGTTCTGCGGGTCGTAGTCGTAAGCCATGCGATTGCCTCCCCTTGGGCTCACGAGAAGCAAGAGGCAAACCGCGCCGAGGTCAAGCCCGACCTCGGCCCACGTCCCTCCACCCACGTCCCTCCGCCCACGTCCCTCGGCCCGCGTCTCTCGGGCCCTTGCCAAGCGCCTGGCGGTGGGACAGCCTCGGCGCGAAACATGGGGAGGAGACGCTGATGGTACTGAAGGCGGAGAGCTCGGAACTTCTGGTCATCGACGTCCAGCCGCGGCTGATGGCGGTGATCGACGGGGCCGAGGCGATGACGCTGAACCTGCGCCGGCTGACCGAGGCCGCCCGGCGGCTCGACGTGCAGGTGGCCTATACCGAGCAGAACAGCCGCGCCCTCGGCGCGACACTGCCCGATCTCGGCGCCCGGGCGGAGGAGGTGACCGAGAAGATGACCTTCGACGCGCTCGGCACCCCCGCCTTCGCCGAGCAGCTCGCGACCGAGGCGACCCTGGTCGTGACCGGCGCGGAAGCGCATATCTGCGTCACGCAGACGGTGCTCGGCCTGCTCGACCGGGGACGCAAGGTCGCGGTCGTGGCCGACGCGGTCGGGTCGCGGGTTCCGGCCAATCACGCGGCCGGCCTCGCGCGGATGGAGAAGCACGGCGCGGAGATCGTGACCACCGAGATGGTGCTCTTCGAATGGCTCGGCACCGCCGCCCATCCCGAGTTCAAGGCGATTTCCGCCCTGATCAAGTGAGAGTCGCGACGCGACCGAGGGAGGCCCGGAATGGAGAGAGTCACGGGAGGATGCCTCTGCGGCGCTCTCCGGATCACCGCCGCGGGGCGCCCGTACCGGGTGGGTCTCTGCCATTGCCTCGATTGCCGCAAGCATCACGGGGCGCTCTTCCACGCGAGCGCGATCTTCCCCGCGGAAGCGGTGACGGTCACCGGCGAGACGCGCGGCTACGCCGGCCGGTTCTTCTGCCCACGTTGCGGCTCGCCGGTCTTCGGGCGCTCGGGAGACGAGGTCGAGGTGAACCTCGGTTCGCTCGACGCTCCCGACCAGTTCCGGCCAAGCTACGAACTCTGGACCATCCGCCGCGAATCCTGGCTGCCGCCCTTCCCACTCGCGAAACGGTATGAGCGGAACCGCGACGCCACGAGCCGCTCCGAGGAATAGGCGGGGCCCGCCGGTCGCGCGCCCCGCCGGAGGCTCAGACGAGACCGTCGCTCGCGAAAAGCTCCCGCAGATCCGCCTCGGGCCGCGCGCCGATATGGCTGATCACCTCGCCGGCCGCGGCGCAGCCCATGCGGGCGCAGGTGAGCCAGTCCCGCCCGGTGACAGCGCCGAAGAGGAATCCCGAGGCGAAGAGATCGCCCGCCCCGGTCGCGTCGACGACATTGACCGCGGTCGCCGGCGCATGCACCCGGGCATCGCCGGTCAGCACATGCGCGCCCTTGGGTCCGACCGTGCAGGCGGTGATCGGCACCTCCGCCTGGGCCCGCAGCATCGCCGCCTCCAGATCGCCGGTCTGGTAGAGCGACTGAAGCTCGTGCTCGTTGGCCATGAGCAGATCCACGTCGTCGCGGATCATCCGCAGGAATTCGCCGCGATGCCGCTCGACACAGAACGGGTCGGAGAGCGTGATCGCCACCCGCCCGCCCGCGCTCTTGGTCGCGCGCACCGCCTTCTCGAAGGCCGCGATCGAATCCGGCCCGTCGAAGCGGTAGCCTTCGAGGAAGAGCCATTCGGCCGCCGCCATCTCCGCCTCGTTGATATCCGAGGGCGCGAGGAACTCGGAAACGCCAAGGTAGGTCGACATCGACCGCTCCCCGTCCGGGCTCACCAGCACCATGCAGCGCCCGGTCTCGGCGGGGTGATCCTTCGGCGCGAGCGGCGTCTGGTAATCGGCGCCCTGCGCGCGCAGGTCATGGGCGAAGATCGCGCCGAGCTGGTCGTCCTTCACCTTGCCGACATAGGAGGTCCGCGCGCCGAGCGCCGCGAGCCCCGCGATCGTGTTGGCGGCCGAGCCGCCGGACACTTCACGCGCCGGGCCCATCCTGCCGTAGAGCTCGACCGCCCGATCGGTGTCGATCAGCGTCATGATGCCCTTCTCGACATTGTTGGCGGCGAGGAAATCATCCTCGACGGTGGAAATCACATCGACGATCGCATTGCCGATGCCGACAACCTGGTAAGCCTTGTTCAAAGGTTCTTCTCCTCGAAGTCACAGAGGTCACGAATGAGACAGAGCCGGCAGGCCGGCGCGCGGGCGCGGCAGACGTAGCGGCCATGCAGGATCATCCAGTGGTGGGCGTGAAGCTGGAACGGCGCCGGCACCTGATCCTCGACCGCACGTTCGACCGCGACGACATCGCGTCCCGGCGCGATACCGGTGCGGTTGGCGACGCGGAAGATATGAGTATCGACGGCCTGCGCGGGCAGGCGCCACCACATGTTGAGCACGACATTGGCCGTCTTGCGCCCCACGCCGGGCAGGGACTGAAGCGCCGCGCGCGAGCTCGGCACCTCGCCGTCATATTGCTCGACCAGGATGCGCGACAGCGCCATCACGTTCTTCGCCTTGTTGCGGTAGAGGCCGATGGTGCGGATATGCTCGATGAGCCGCTCCTCGCCGAGCGCGATCATCGCCTCGGGCGTCCGCACCTCGCGGAACAGCGCCTCGGTCGCCCGGTTCACGCCCTTGTCGGTCGCCTGCGCCGAGAGCGCCACGGCGACGAGCAGGGTATAGGCGTTCACATGGTTGAGCTCGCCCTTCGGCTCGGGCTCGGCCGCCTGGAAGCGGCCGAAAATCTCCTCGATCGTCCGGTAGTCGAGCTGGGCCGCCATGGCGCCTCCCTTCGCATGGCCCGCGCGGGACGCGCAAGCGCGAAGGCGCGGGTACCGGAGCGACCCCATGCGATCCCCCCGTGCGATCCCCCCGTGCGATCCCCGCCGTACGATCCCCGCCGTACGATCCCCCATGCGATCCCGGCCCCGATCCGGCATGAAGCCGCCCGGAGCACCCTTTCCGGTCCCGCGAGGCCCATCCGAGTCCCGTCCCACGAGGAGGCTGGCGCCGCGCGCGCCTCGGGCCTAGGGTCGCGGCCCGGAGGTTCCCCGATGTTCAACGCCCGGCCGCCAGACTACCGATCCGCCCGCACCGACGCGGGGACCCGAGCCCTGCTCTCCGGGCGGCGCGCGCCCCTCGATCCGGCCCCCGCGCGCGAGATTTCCTTTCCGGCGACCCGATCAGGCGAAGGGCTCGCCATGCGCTGGGGTGTCTTCGGCACACCCTTCGGCGAGGCGGTCGCGCTCGGAACCGACGCGGGTCTCTGCGCGCTCGGATTCACCGCCGAGACGGGCCACGACGCCGCCTTCGCCGACCTGACCAGCCGCTTCCCCGCCGCCCGTCTCATCGAGGACCCGGACGCGCTCCGGTCCTGGGTCGCGGACCCCGACGGCGCGCCGCTCTGTCTCATCGGCGCCCCCTTCCAGCGCGCGGTTTGGCAGGCGCTGACCCGGGTCCGCGCGGGGAGCGTCGTCACCTATTCCGACATCGCCGAGGCGATCGGGCGCCCTTCGGCGCATCGGGCGGTGGCGACGGCGGTCGGGCTCAATCCGGTCAGTTGGCACGTGCCCTGCCACCGCGTGGTCCGCAAGGATGGCGCGCTCGGCGGCTATCACTGGGGGCTGTCGGTCAAGCGGGCGATGCTCGCGCGCGAGGCGGGGGCTCCGGCGGGCTAAGGCGTCAGCCGGCGCAATCCCGGCAGGTCGCGGCGTGGGGCACGGCATCGAGCCGCTCCTCGGGGATCGGCTCGCCGCAGACGGCGCAGATCCCGTAGGAGCCATGTCGGATACGGTCGAGCGCCGCCTCGATCATGCGGATCTCCTGCAGCCCGGCGGCGCCGAGATCCTCGAGCACTTCCTCATCCTCGCGCTCGACCGCCTGCTCGCCGGCCTCGACCGGTTCGTCGAGCGCCTCGTCGATGCGGTGCAGTCGCGCGTTCAGGTAGTCGAGCCGGGATCGAAGCTGGTTCTCGTGAGTCTCGACGCTGGTCTCGTTCATGGCCTTCCCGTCCCTCGCCTTCCCGTCCCTCGCGGGCGGCGAGCCCCGGGGACCCCCTCAGCGAACGCCCGAGCCCGCGTCGTTGTCAAGCGCCGGCCACAGCGCGTGGAAATGATGCACCGGCCCATGGCCATGCCCGACATCGAGATCCCCCGACGCCGCGATCGCCCCCGCGAGCCAGTCCTTCGCCCGGCGCGCCGCCTCTTCCGGCGTGGCCCCGCGCGCGAGTTCGGCCGCCAGCGCGCTGGAGAGCGAACAGCCCGTGCCATGCGTGTTCCGCGTCGGCACCCGCGCGCCTTCGAGCCAGGTGATCCCGGCCGCGGTCGCGATCACATCCGGGCTGGTGTCGCCTTCGAGATGCCCGCCCTTCAGCAGCACCGCCTCGGGGCCGAGCGCGCGGAGCCGCGCCGCCTGGCTCTCCATTTCCGCCCGCGTGCGCGCCTCCGCCTCGCCGAGCAGGGCGGCGGCTTCCGGCAGGTTGGGCGTCAGCATCGTCGCTCTCGGCAGAAGCGCCGAGCGCAGCGCCGCGACCGCCTCCGGCATCAGGAGCGCGGCGCCGCCCTTGGCGATCATCACCGGGTCGAGCACCACCGGGACACCGTTCAGGGGCATGAGCGCCCGCCCCACCGCCTCGGCGACCGAGGCCTCGCCAATCATGCCGATCTTGACGGCATCGACCCGGACATCGGCGAGGATGGTCTCGATCTGCGCCGCGACGAATTCCGCCGGGATGGGGTGGATGCCGGTCACACCGGTCGTGTTCTGCGCCGTCAGCGCGGCCAGCACCGCCAGGCCATAGCCGCCCCGCGCGGCGAAGGTCTTCAGATCGGCCTGGATGCCCGCGCCACCCGACGGGTCGGAGCCCGCGATGGTCAACAGATTCGGAATCACGTCAGTCTCTCCCCAGTTCCATCCGCGCGGCGGCGATCTCCCGAGCGAGGGCGCGGGCGGCGGCTTCCGGATCGGGCTGGCCGCAGATCGCCGAGACGACCGAGAGCCCGGCGGCGCCGCTCGCGAGCGTGCGGGCGGCGTGCCCCGGCTTCAACCCGCCGATCGCCACCGCGGGCACCGGGCAGGCCGCGACGATGCGCGCGAGCCCGTCGAACCCGGTCGCGGGCTTGTGCCCCGGCTTCGTCTCCGTGGCGAAGACCGGCCCGGCCCCGGCATAATCCACCAAGGCGGGATCGAGGCCGCGGGCGAGCGGCTCGGTCTCCACCGAGAGGCCGAGGACGCGGTCGGCGCCGATCAGCGCGCGCGCCTCGGCCGGGCCCATGTCGTCCTGCCCGATATGCACCCCGTCGGCGCCGATGGTCCGGGCGGCCTCCACGTCATCGTTGATGATGGGCGGGACGCCCGTGCCGGCGAGGGCATTCTTGAGCGCGCGGCCGGCGGCGATGCGATCCGCCGTGGTGCCCTCCTTGTCGCGGAGCTGGATCATGGTCACGCCACCCCGGACGGCGGCGCGGACGGTCTCGACGAGACCGAACCCCGCGCAGAGCCCGGGATCGAGCACCAGGTAGAGCGACAGCCGCGCGGGATCGAACCTCGGACTCATGCCGTGACGACGCGCCCGTCCGCGTCGAGATCGGCGGGTCCGACCGCGGCGAGCGCGTCAAGGAAGCGCCAGCCGAAGCTGCCGGGCCCGGCGGCCTCGCGCGCCGCCGCCTCGCCGGCCGCCGCGAACATCGCGAAGGCCGCCAGTGTCGCCTCGAAGCTCCGGTCCGGGCGCGTGGCGGCGAAGGCGCCCACGAGGCAGGTCAGCGCGCAGCCGAGCGCGGTGACCCTGGGCATGAGTTCGGAGCCGCCATGCACGCGCGCCGACCTCTCGCCATCGGTCACGAAATCGACGGCGCCGCTCACGGCGATCACCGCCCCGGTCTCGCGCGCGAGCGCGCGTGCGACGCTCTCAGCGGCGGCCACTTCGTCGCCGCTGTCGACGCCCCGGCCCTGGCCCACGCCACCGCCGAGCGCCAGGATCTCCGAGGCATTGCCCCGGACGATCGTCGGCCTCAGCTCCATCAACCCCTGCGTCGCGCGTCGGCGGAAGTCGGTCGCGAAATGCGCGACCGGATCGAGAACCCATGGGCGCCCCGCGCGTGTCGCCGCCTCCGCCGCCGCGCGCATGCCGCCCAGCCATTCGGGCGACAGCGTCCCGATATTGACGGTCAGCGCACCGGCGACCGCGGCGAATTCGCCGGACTCGCGCATGTCATGCACCATCGCCGGCGAAGCCCCGGCGGCGAGCAGCGTGTTGGCGGCGATGTTCATCGCCACGAAATTCGTGATGCACTGGACGAGCGGCGCCTTTGCCCGCATCTCGCCGAGCAGCGTCCCCGGAGTTGGTTCCGCCATCGCAATCCTCCCGCGCGAGGGAGCTGCCCGGCCATGCGCGCCCCTGATCACCCGGCGCCTGGCCCGAAACGGCTCCCTCCGCCAGCATGATCTGGTTCAGGTTCGAAGGGTGCCTCTCAGCCCGCGTCCGCGCGAGCGCCCCCGGTTTCCACGTTCGTCTGTCGCAGATCGCCCAAGCGAAGTCACGCCAAATCCGTCGCGTCCTCCATCCCGTGACGCCCGGCCGAACAGGAAAGGACCCGCTTCCAATCGGAAGCGGGTCCCAAGAACTCGCGCGGCGGCGCGATCAGTGAAGGCGCGTGCCGACCTCGGCGATCGCGGCGTCGATCATCGCGTTCGCGTCCTGCGCCTTGATCCGCTCGCGCAGCACATCGCTCGCGGCGGCGACGGCGACGGTGACGGCGCGGTCCTTGATCTGGCGGATCGCCGCCTTCTCGGCGGCGTCGATCTGATCGGTCGCGGTCGCGAGGCGGCGGGCCACCGACCGGCGGATCTCCTCCTTCGCCACCTCGGCCGCGCGTTCGGCGTCGGCCCGGGCGTTGGCGACGATCTCCTCGGCCTGGTCCTTCACTTCCTTCTGCTTGCGCTCGTAGCCCGCGAAGAGCGCCTGGGCCTCCTCGCGCAGCGCCCGCGCCTCGTCGAGGTCGGCCTTGATCCGCACGGCCCGCTCGTCGAGCTTGGAGGCCAGCAGTCCCGGAACCTTCAGATAGCCGAGAATGGCGATGAAGACCAGGAAGCCGATCGTGACGACGATGTCGGTGTTGTTGAGAAAGTCCATGACGTCAGCCCTTCAGCCTGTTGGCGACGGCGGCGTTGACCGCTTCCGCGTCCGCGGCCTTCGGCATGAAGGCTTCCACGATCGCCTGCGCGGTTTCGAGGGCGACTTCCTCGACGCTCCTGGCCGCGCTCTCCTGGATGTCCTGGATGCGCTTCTCCGATTCCGCCGATTTCGCGGCGATCTCGGCGTCGGCTTTGGCCATCAGCTGGTCGAGCTCGGCGTTGATCTCCGCCTTGGTGTCGGCGGCGATCTTCTGCGCCTGCTCCCGCGCCGCGGCCAGGGCCGCGTTGTAGGTGTTCTCGGCCTCTTCCGCCCGCCGCTTGTAGAGCGCGGCTTCTTCGAGGTCGTTGGCGATCGCGTCGTTCCGCTCCGCCAGCACGGCCGCGATGCGCGGCAGCGCGATGCGCGTCATGATGAAGTAAAGGGCGACCAGGGCGACGATCAGCCAGAAGATCAGGTTCGGATAGGTGGTGACATCAAGCTGCGGCATGCCACCTTCGGCTTGCTCCAGCGGAACATCACCCATTGTCTCGGTCGCCATGTCTCACTCCGGCAGGGGCTCGGGGCGCGCCGCCAGGATCGGCGGCGCCGTTCGGTCGATGCGCCGGATCAGACGGCGAACATCAGCAGAAGCGCGACGAGGAACGAGAAGATCCCGAGCGCCTCGGCGAAGGCGATGCCGATGAAGAGGGTCGCGGTCTGTTCGCCGGCGGCGCTGGGGTTGCGCAGGGCGCCCTGGAGGAAGCTGCCGGCGACGTTGCCCACGCCGATGCCCGCGCCGCCCATGCCGATGCAGGCAAAGCCGGCGCCGAGGTACTGACCGAGTTCCGCGATATTGCCTTCCATGTCGAACTCCTATGGATTGGGATGGCTTGTGACTGGTTCAAGGATCGGGTCCCGGCCTTCCCGGCCGGGACGCAGAGGCTGGCCTCAGTGGCCGGGATGCAGGGCGTCGTTGAGATAGACGCAGGTCAGGATCGAGAAGACATAGGCCTGAATGACCGCGACCATGACCTCGAGCGCGAACATCGCGGTGATGGCGAGGATCGGTACCACCGAGAGCAGCCCGAGCGCGCCCGCGAAGCCCGCGAACACCTTGAGCACCGCGTGACCCGCCATCATGTTGCCCGCAAGTCGGACGGAATGGCTGAGCGGGCGGACGAAATAGGAGATGACCTCGATCACCGCGAGGACGATCCGGAGCGCCAGCGTCGGCGCGCTCGACACCCAGAAGAGCTTCAGGAAGCCCGCGCCGTGCTTCATGAACCCGATCACCGTCACCGAGATGAAGACGGCGAGCGCGAGCACGGCCGTCACCGCGATATGCGAGGTCGTCGAGAAGCTGGTCGGGATGAGGCCGACGAGGTTGGCGAAGAGGACGAAGAGGAACAGCGTCAGGATGTAGGGGAAATACTTGAGCCCCTGCTTGCCGGTCACATCCTCGACCATCTTGTAGACGAAGCCGTAGATCAGCTCCGCCATCGACTGCCCCCGCGAGGGCACCGTCTGCCGCCCGCGCGACCCGAAGACCATGAGCAGCGAGACCGCCGCGACCGTCAGGGCGAACCACAGGGTCGCATTGGTGGGCGTGTACCACGACACCTCGTGGCCGCCGAAGAGCGGCTCGACCAGGAACTGCTCCATCGGATGGATGTTGAAACCACCGCCGCCGCCTTCCGCCATCGCGTCTCTCGCTCCCTAGCGCGGACCCTCGGGGTCCCCGTGTCCGATTTAGCGCGGACCCTCCGGGTCCGTGTCCGAATTCCCGGGGGGCGGGCCCATCAGCGCGCCTTCCCCCCGACGGTTCCTGACCTCGGTCGCCGTGCGCAGCATCGTGCGAACACCGGCGGCGAAGCCGAGCAGGGCGAAGACGACGAGGAACAGCGGTTGTGTCCCGAAGAGCGCGTCCAGCCCGTATCCAATTGCGAGGCCGAGGACCATGCCCACGACCAGTTCGATCACCATCCGCCACGCGAGCGAGCCCTGCTGGTACTCGTTCGGCCGGCGCTCCGGCTCCTTGCGCTGCTCATGAGCCGCCGCCAGGCGTTCCTCGAGCCGCTTCATTCTTTCGGCGAACGGATCCTCGGACATGCGAACATCGCCCCCCGGCAGTCCTTCGCGCCGGATCGTGGTAACGGATCGTTGAAAGGCGGTCAAGGGCGGGATTCGCTCTTCCGATCGGTTTAACATATTGATTTTGTTAAGATCGACTTCCACCCCCTGCCCTTCGCGCAGCCCGCGCGGTCAACCGGCCGGTTGACGATCGGCATGGCTCAGCGTCGTCGCCCGGGGGTTGCCGGGGTACCGCCATCGCCGCATAGTCCGGGCAAACCGGGAGGGTTGCGATGGCTGGCACGGAAGATCCGGACCTCGATCGGGTGTTCGCGGCGCTCGCCGACCCGACCCGGCGCGCGATCCTGACCGCGCTGCTCGACGGCGAGGCCAGCGTCAGCGATCTCGCCGAGCCATTCGAGATTTCGCTCGCGGGTGTCTCCAAGCACCTCAGGATATTGACCCTGGCGGGGCTCGTCAGCCAGGTCCGCTCCGGGCGCGAGAAGACCTGCCGGCTGGAACCCGATGCGATCAACGCGGCGCTGATCTGGATGCAGGGCTTCGGCGGATTCGAAGGCATCGACCTCGACGCTGTGGAGCGCATCCTGGCCGGGCTGATCGACGACGAGGATGAGGCCGGGGATGCGGGCGCGAGCGGCGAGGCCCGTCCGCCGGCTGGCGGGTAGTCCCGGTGGCTGGGTTGCGCGCCGGTCGCCGCCACGGGCGATCCAGCGGGCGTTCCGGGACCCCGCGGGTAATGCGCGAGGCACTCCAGCGCGGCGCGCGCCCCGTGTTCAGATGACCTTCACCGGAGCGCCCATCCGGACGCGGTCGTAGAGGTCGATCACGTCCTGGTTCAGCATGCGGAAACAGCCCGACGAGGCTGCCCAGCCGATGCTTCCCGGCTGGTTGGTGCCGTGGATGCGGAAACCTGAATCCGCGCCGTTGAAATCGATGTAGAGCGCCCGCGCGCCGAGCGGATTGTCGAGCCCGCCCGGCATGCCGCCCGCCCATTCCCGCAGCGAGGGATCGCGGACGATCATCTCGGGCGGCGGCGTCCAGCGCGGCCAGCGCGCGGCGCGCCCGATCGTGCCCTCACCGGTCCAGCCGAAGCCCTCGCGGCCGATCGCGATGCCGTAGCGGATCGCGCGGCCCCCGGGTTCGACGAAATAGAGGAAGGGCCCGCGCGTATCGATCACGATCGAGCCCGGCGCCTCCGTTCCCGCGTAAGCGACGTGATGGCGCAGCAGGCCCGCCGGGAAGGCGGCGACGTCGACCGCCGGCACCGTCCAGGCGCCGTCGGCGCGCGCGAGGTAATAGGCGGGATCGGCCGGCTCGAAATCGGGGGCGAGCGACAGGCGCGACGCCTCCGCCCCGCCCACCGGCACCACCACCGCCGGGCCCGCCGGCGCGCAGGCGGCGAGTGCCAGCAGGACGCAAGGCATCAGACGCGCCGAAACGGCGCGCAGGCGCGAAAAACCAGTCATGGTTACTCACCGAAGCGGAATACAGGGCCACCCCGATCATATCACGACCTGCGTGATTCCGCGGGGCGGCCGAGGATTTCTCGCCGGTATTTGTCGCCAATTGGCTAACGCCGCGGCGATCAGTCGCGCGCGGCGTCGTAGATCATGTCGATCATGCGCTGGTTGCCGCGGGAGAATTCGAGCGGGCAGATGTAGTCCGCGCCATCGAGCACGGTGGCGTTGAAGGCATCGATCTGCGCGCGGTAGTGATCGGCGGCGGGAAAGCGCTCGACGGTGCTCACACCATCGGCGGCGCGAAGCTCGATCTCCGCCTCGCCATAGACCCGGGTGTTGAAGGGCGTTGAGAGCGAGATGAAGCCCTTGTCGCCATGGAAGACCATCTGTTGCCTCGGCGCCATCCGCATCGAGACGTAGAAATCCATGGTGAAGCCCGGAAACTCGACCGTCGCCGTCGCCGTCGCATCGATGCCGAGATCCCAGTCGATCTTCGCGGTGGCGGCGACCGGCTCCTGCCCGGTCGCGAAACGGGTCGTGACACTCGGATAGACGCCGATGTCGCGCAGCGCGCCGCCGCCGAGGTCGGGCTGGTTGCGGATATTGCCGGCGTCGGCGTTGAAGAAGCTGAAGGCGCCCTGAACATGGCGAAGCTCGCCGATCGCGCCGGAGGCCAGCAGGTCGCGCACCCGGTGCCATTGCGGATGGTGCGTGACCATGAAGGCCTCCGCCGCGTGACGGCCAGCCTTGTCGCGGGCGGCGATCAGCCCGTCGATCTCGTCGGCGCGCAGCGAGATCGGCTTCTCGCAGAGCACATGCTTGCCGGCTTCGAGGCAGCGCCGCGTCCATTCGACATGCTGGCTGTTCGGAAGCGGCACATAGATCGCGTCGATCTCGGGATCAGCGAGCATCGCATCATAGTCGTCGAAGAGGCGCAGGCCCGGATAGACCGCGACGAACGGATCGGCCTTGCCCGCCGAGCGGCTCGCGACCGCCGCCACGTCGCCCCGGGCGCTCATGTGGATCGCCGGCGCCAGAAACTCGCGCGCGATCTTCGCCGCGCCGAGAATGCCCCATCTCACCCTGTCGGCCATCCGATCCTCCTGAACTGCCATCCGGCGCGACCCTACCGCAGCGGCGTCGGAGGGGTAAACAGGGAGGTGCGCGGATTCGTCGCTGCCCGCGGGGGCGGCCGGCCCATGGGCTTGGTCAAGTCGCCCATGCGAGAAAGCCGGGGCGATGGAACCGATCAGCCCCGCTCCGCCCGGAGCCTTCGAGCATGTCCGCGTCATCATGGGCGTCGTGACAAGCCTCGCGATGACGCGGCTGATCAGCGGGCTCGCGGGCTTCGTCCAGCATCCGACCCGCCGCAAGGTGCATCCGACGCATCTGCTCTGGTCGATCTACATGCTGCTCGGGGTCATGCACTTCTGGTGGTTCGAATTCGCGCTCGGCAGGACCGCGGTCTGGACCTTCGAGCTTTACCTGTTCCTCATCTCCTACGCGATCGCCTTCTACTTTACCTGCGCCCTGCTCTACCCCGACGGGCTGGACGAATACGGCGGCTATCGCGACTACTTCCGGGCGCGCCGCGGGTGGTTCTACGGCTTTCTCGCCCTGCTCGCGCTGCTCGATCTCGTCGATTCATGGGTGAAGGGGCCGGAGCACTTCCGCGCGCTCGGCCCCGTCTATCCATATCGCCAGGCAATGATCGCACTCGCGGCGCTGGCGGCGATCGGAATCCGGCACGACCGCTTCCACCTCGCCTTCGCGGTCGCGGCCCTGATCGCGGAAGTCTGGTGGATTCTCTCCCACTTCCGCGTTCTGAGCTGAACACATCCCGCGCGCGTTCGGCGGCGCCGAGCCGCGTCAGTTCAGCCGCGTCAGTTCAGGGAGGGCACGAGGCCCTGCTCGGCCGCGCGCTCGCGCATCTCCTTCTGCAGCTTCTCGAAGGCGCGGACCTCGATCTGGCGGATGCGCTCGCGGCTGACGCCATATTCCTGGCTCAGATCCTCGAGCGTCATCGGCTCGTCTTTCAGCCGCCGCTCGGTCAGGATGTGACGCTCGCGCTCGTTGAGGCTCTGCATCGCATCCATGAGCAGTTCCTGCCGCGTCTCGAGCTCGTCGCGCTCGGCGAAGGCGGCCGCCTGATCGGCGTCCTCGTCCTCAAGCCAGTCCTGCCATTCCGCCGTACCCTCGCCGTCACCCTTGATCTGGGCGTTGAGGCTCGCGTCGCCGCCCGACATCCGGCGGTTCATCGAGATCACGTCCTGCTCGGTGACGTTCAGGTCCTCGGCGATCTTGGTCACGTTCTCGGGGCGAAGCTCGCCCTCCTCGATCGCGCCGATCTTGTTCTTCGCCTTGCGCAGGTTGAAGAAGAGCTTCTTCTGCGCCGCCGTGGTCCCCATCTTCACGAGGCTCCACGAGCGCAGGATGTACTCCTGGATCGAGGCGCGAATCCACCACATCGCGTAGGTGGCGAGGCGGAAGCCCTTCTCGGGCTCGAAGCGTTTCACCGCCTGCATGAGACCGACGTTCGCCTCGGAGATCACCTCGGAGATCGGCAGGCCGTAGCCGCGGTAGCCCATGGCGATCTTCGCGGCGAGCCGCAGATGGCTCGTCACCAGCTGATGCGCCGCGTCCTTGTCGCCGTGATCGACCCAGGCCTTGGCCAGCATGTATTCCTGCTCGGGCTCGAGCATCGGGAACTTGCGGATCTCCTGCATGTACCGCGACAGTCCCTGCTCAGGCGACGGCGCGGGAAGTTTGGAATAGTTCACACGTCCTCCTCTCGCCGGGGCTGCCCCCGGGCCTTCGTCATTGAGTATAATGCGGCGGTTCCCGCGATGTTAAACATCCGCGTGACCGAGACGGCGCAGCCGCCCGATCAGGTCGCGGAAGTCCGCGGGCGGCGGCGCCTCGAAACGCATGCGCTCCCCCGTAACCGGATGGACGAAGCCGAGGGTCCCGGCATGCAAAGCCTGGCGCGGGAACTCCGCCTCGACGCCCGCCCGGCGCCCGTAGACCCGATCGCCGATCAGCGGATGCCCGGCGAAGGTCATGTGGACCCGGATCTGATGCGTGCGTCCGGTCTCCAGCCAGCATTCGACCAGCGCCGCGGCCGGCGCCGCTTCGGGTCCGAAACGTTCCAGTACCCGGACCCGTGTCACCGCGCGGCGACCACCGCGGCTCAGCACCGCCATGCGTTTGCGGTCGCCCGGATGCCGGCCGATCGCGCCCTCGATCCGCAGGACCCCGCCCGGCTCCCAGGAGATGCCCCGGAGGCCATTGAGCCGCGGGTCGCCCGGATCGGGGGCGCCGCGCACCACCGCGAGATAGCGCCGTTCGAGATCATGCGCCTTGAACTGCGCCGCGAGCCCCTGATGCGTGACATCGTCCTTCGCGACCACCAGCAGACCGGAGGTGTCCTTGTCGATCCGGTGGACGATCCCGGGGCGGATCTCGCCGCCGACGCCGGAGAGCGAATCGCCGCTGTGATGAAGAAGCGCGTTGACGAGAGTGCCGTCCCGCTGTCCCGGCGCGGGGTGCACGACAAGGCCGGCCGGCTTGTCGAGTACGATGAGATGGGAGTCCTCATGGACGATTTCAAGAGGGATATCCTGCGCTTCGGTCCGCGTGGGCACGGGTGCCGGCAGCGTCAGGACGAGCTCCGCCCCGGCGATCCGCGCCTTCGGATCGCGCAGCACCTCGCCACCCGCGCGCGCGACAGCCCCTTCGGCGATCAGCGCCTGGAGGCGGGAGCGGCTCAGCCCCAGCCCCTCTGGCACCGCCTCGGCCAAAGCCTTATCAAGCCGCGACTCGGGCCCCGTCGGCAGCGCGACCCGGATCACCCTCGGCGAGGGGTTGCGAGACGAAGGCGGAGGCGAAGTCATGGCCCGCGAGGCTCCCGATACCGAGGCATTGCCGGAGCCGCCGTCGCTGCGTCGGTTGAGGCGGCTCGTGACCACGCTGACGGTCACGCTGATCGTGGGGGTGATAACGGTCGTTGTGCTCCTTGTCATCCGCCTCGCGCGGATCGAGCCGCCGCCCGACCTGCCCGCCACCGTCGCCCTGCCGTCCGGTGAGGAGGCGACGGCGATGACGCTCGGCGAGGGCTGGGTCGCCGTCGTCACGGTGGATGCCGAGCGGCGCGAGCGCATCCGGGTGATCGACGCCGAGACGGGGGCGGACCGGGGCGTGACGGAGATCGCGCCACGTTGACCGCGCCACGTTGACCACCCCCGCGCTGATCACCCCGCGCTGATCCCGCGCGTTGCCCCCTCGGCCCGCGAGGTCACCGCCAGGGCGCCACGCGCGGCTTCCGCATCTCCCGCCGGTCTGGCAAAATGGCGCGCATTGCGAATCTCAGAAAGAGCCGATGTCGCTTCCCCCCGGTTTCATCGATGAACTGCGTGATCGCGTGTCGCTGGCGGCCGTCGTCGGGCGCAAGGTCAGCTGGGACCGGAAGTCGAACGCGGCGCGCGGCGACTACTGGTCGCCCTGCCCCTTCCATCAGGAGAAATCCGCGTCGTTCCATGTCGACGATGCGAAAGGGTACTACTACTGCTTCGGCTGCCACGCGAAGGGCGATGCCATCACCTTCCTGCGCGAGACCGAGAACCTCGGCTTCATGGAAGCGGTCGAGCATCTCGCCGGGATCGCCGGCATGCCCATGCCCGCCCGCGACCCCGGCGCCGCCGTCCGCGCCGAGAAACGCGACGCGCTCGTCGAGGCGATGGAAGCGGCGGTCCAGTTCTACCGCATGAACCTCAATGGCGCGCGCGCGATCGAGGCGCGGAGCTATCTCGAACGCCGGGGGCTCACGGCCGAGACGCAGGCGCGGTTCGAGATCGGCTACGCCCCCGACAGCCGGACGGCGCTGATCGAACATCTGACGGGCAAGGGCTTCGCGCGGGAGAAACTCGTCGAGGCGGGCCTCGCCGGCCTGCCCCGCGACGGCGGCGGCGCGCCCTACGACCGGTTCCGCGGCCGGATCATCTTCCCGATCCGCGACGCGCAGGGCCGCGCCATCGCCTTCGGCGCCCGCGCGCTCTCGCCAGGACAGGAACCGAAATACCTGAACTCCCCCGAAACCCCGCTCTTCGACAAGGGCCGGAGCCTCTACAACATCGCCCCGGCCCGGGCGGCCGCGCGCGAGGCGGGAACGATCCTCGTGGTCGAGGGCTACATGGACGCGATCGCGCTCGCGCAGGCGGGTTTCGCCAATGCCGTGGCACCGCTCGGCACCGCGATCACCGAGGCGCAGCTCCAGATCTTCTGGCGCATGGCGCCGGAGCCTCTCGTCATGCTCGACGGCGACGCGGCGGGCCTGCGCGCGGGCCAGCGGCTCATCGACCTCGCCCTGCCGCTCCTCGGCGCCGGGCGCTCGCTCCGCTTCGTCATCCTTCCCGCGGGGCAGGACCCGGACGATGTGCTGCGCGACGGCGGCGCACGTGCGATGGCGGCGCTGATCGAGACCTCGCGGCCGCTTCTCGACCTGCTCTGGACGCGGGAGACCGAGGGCGCGGTGCTCGACAGCCCCGAACGCCGCGCCGCGCTCGACTCGCGCCTGCGCGCGCATCTCGACAGGATAGCCGATCCGGGCCTGCGCGCGCATTACGAGGCCGAGATCCGCGAGCGCCGGGCCGAGCTCTTCGCGCGCAGGCGTGGCGAAACCGCGCCGCGCCGCCGGGGCGCCCGCCGCGACGTCCCGCCCCGGAACGGCGCGGCGCCGGCGGGCGGGCCGGTTGCGAGCACGCGCGCCTCGCTGCTCGCGCAAGGGATCGCTTCCAGGGGAGGTCCCGGGGGAGGTCAGGGGAGTGCCCAGGGGCTCGCTCAGGGCGAGGGCACGATCGCCGAGGCGCGGGTGCGCGAAACCGCGATTCTCCTCGGCTGCCTCAACCACCCGGAGATCGCGCTCGCGCATGAGGAACGGCTCGGCCTCGCCGAGTTCCACTGCGCCGATCTCGCGGAGATTCGCGACGCCCTCTTGTCCGCGCTCCTCACGCTCCTAAATGGCGCATCAGGCACTGACTCGGTGGCGGCTCTGGTGTCCCGGCGGCTTGGGCGCGACGTATTGTCCGACCTCGATTGTCTTGGACAGGTCCGGGCGAACCCGTATCTGCGCGCGGGCGCCGATCCGGAAAAGGCCGCCCTCGCGATAGAGGAAGAACTGACCCGACAGGCGGCGCTGGCCGGCTGGCGGGTTGAAACCCGTGAGGCGGCGGCGGGACTGAGCCGCGAAACGGTGGACTGGATCGGCCCGAGACTGCGGCGGGCCGCCGAGGCCGCGCATGAGGCGGGCATGAAGCCGCTCGCCGGCGACCAGACGGATCTGGGCCTCGAGCGCGAGGAATTCGCCTCGACGCTCGCGAGCGTCGAGGCGCAGCAAAGGGCGCACAGGAATCGGAAACGAAAATCCTGAGCATTTGAGGCGGATCGTCGCGAATCATTGCGAATCACCGATTCGTGCGAGACAAACCGAGGCTTCTTCCAACCGGGCGTGACTCCCGGTGCGCAAGGCATGGAGTTAGAAATGGCGAAAGACATGGAGCCGCGGAAGCCCGAGGACGGCCAGGACAACTCCGGCCCGATGCTGGACATGAGCCAGGCCGCGGTCAAGAAGATGATCGCCACCGCCAAGGCGCGCGGCTACATTACCTATGACGAACTGAACGAGGTCCTGCCACAGGACCAAGTCTCCTCGGAACAGATCGAGGATGTGATGGCGATGCTCAACGAGATGGGCATCAACGTCACCGAATCGGACGACAACGACGACGACGATGACGGCGACGAACCCGCCGAGCCCGCGGATTCCGACGGCGGTTCGCGCGAACTCGCGGTCACCTCGGCGGGCGGCGAGTCGCTCGACCGCACGGATGACCCGGTGCGGATGTATCTGCGCGAGATGGGCTCGGTCGAACTGCTGTCGCGCGAGGGCGAGATCGCGATCGCCAAACGCATCGAGGCGGGGCGCAACACGATGATCCTCGGGCTTTGCGAAAGCCCGCTGACGTTCCAGGCCATCACCATCTGGCGCGACGAGCTGCTCGACGAGGCGATCATGCTCCGCGACGTGATCGATCTCGAAACCACCTTCGGCGCCTCGATGGAGACCGACGAGGTCGACAGCGTGCTCTCGGCCCTGAAGGGGACGGCCGGGGATGGCTCCGACACGGTCCGCCCGGCGGCGCCCCGCGCTCCAATGGGCGCGCCGATGAACGCCGCCATGAGTTCCGGCGTGAATCCCGCCTCGGGGCCCGCTCCCGCACAGGCCACCGCCGCGCCGGTCGCCCGCGACGATGACGAGATCGAAGAGGACGAGGACGGCGGCTCCGCCCAGCCGGACGAGGAGGAAGAGGAGGATCAGGGCAACCTGTCGCTCGCCGCGATGGAAGCGGCGCTGAAGCCGCAGGTGCTCGAGACCCTCGACCGGATCGCCAGCGACTACGCCCGCCTCGCCGAGATGCAGGACAACCGCATTTCCGCGACGCTGAACCTCGACGAGACCTTCTCCTCGGGTCAGGAGCGCGAGTACCAGCGGCTGCGCGGCGAGATCGTCGAGCTCGTGAACTCGCTGCATCTCCACAACAACCGCATCGAGGCGCTGGTCGACCAGATCTACGGCATCAACCGCAAGATCATGTCGCTCGACGGCTCCATGGTGAAGCTCGCCGATCAGGCGCGCATCAACCGCCAGGAGTTCATCGACGAATATCGCGGCACCGAGCTCGAGCCCGGCTGGCTCGACCGCGTCGGCGCGCTTTCGACCCGCGGCTGGGACCAGCTCGCGACCCGCTATCGCGACAAGGCCGAGGAGATCCGCTTCGAGATGGCCGAGGTCGGCCAGTATGTCGGCGTCGACATCTCCGAGTTCCGCCGCATCGTCTCCCAGGTCCAGAAGGGCGAGAAGGAGGCGCGGCAGGCGAAGAAGGAGATGGTCGAGGCGAACCTCCGCCTCGTGATCTCGATCGCGAAGAAATACACGAACCGGGGCCTGCAGTTCCTAGACCTGATCCAGGAAGGCAACATCGGCCTGATGAAGGCGGTGGACAAGTTCGAGTACCGCCGGGGCTACAAGTTCTCGACCTATGCGACCTGGTGGATCCGGCAGGCGATCACCCGCTCGATCGCCGATCAGGCGCGCACGATCCGCATCCCGGTCCACATGATCGAGACGATCAACAAGCTGGTCCGGACGGGCCGCCAGATGCTGCACGAGATCGGCCGCGAGCCGACGCCGGAGGAACTGGCCGAGAAGCTGCAGATGCCGCTCGAAAAGGTCCGCAAGGTGATGAAGATCGCCAAGGAGCCGATCAGCCTTGAGACGCCGATCGGCGACGAGGAGGATTCGCAGCTCGGCGATTTCATCGAGGACAAGAACGCGATCCTGCCCTTGGACAGCGCGATCCAGGGCAACCTGAAGGAGACGACGACGCGCGTGCTGGCCTCGCTCACGCCACGCGAGGAACGCGTGCTCCGGATGCGCTTCGGGATCGGCATGAACACCGACCACACGCTCGAAGAGGTCGGCCAGCAGTTCTCCGTCACCCGCGAACGCATTCGCCAGATCGAGGCCAAGGCGCTCCGCAAGCTGAAGCACCCGAGCCGGTCACGCCGGCTCAGGAGCTTTCTGGATCAGTGACTACTCTCCAAGCTTGCCGATTTCAGTATCCACCTCGTCGATGAGACCGGCAAGCTTTTCTCTAATTTTCTTCAAGTTAGCCCTGGCTTCTTTGACCGACTTCATGGCAGTATAGGGGCCGGCAGGAGGCAAGTCCTCGCTTTTTGCCGCCACATCTTTAAATTTACTTCCATTCGAGATCTCAGCGATTCTGCCTCCATTGACGCCGAACCAAGCCGCGATGTCATGTTGGCGGTCGCCCCGTTCTAACATTCCCTTGACTACAGCCGCATCGTGTTCGTCCAGCTTGATGCCACTGGATGGCGCTTTCATATGGCAATCTCCATTTGAGACTCGTCCGAGACTCTCGCCTTATGTGGCTTTGTGTTAAGAAATCGAAGCTCAGTTGGACCCTCGAAACCCTTTTCCCAAACGAACCACGCGAAGTCCTTAGTGCCATTTCCCGGCTTCAATCCCGCCTGAATGACAGCACCGGGCGGCATGGAGGGCCGTGGCGAGATGGAGTAGATGCGCCTCAGGGGTGAATGTGGTAGCCAATCCCTCTTCGCCGAAAACCCCGCCATCCACACAAGCGGCAAGATCATCGCAATCTTACCTCCTTCTGGAGCGATCTGTATCGCCAATCTTACGAAATCTTCAGCCAATCCAAAAGGTGGATTTGAAACTATACTTTTAAAGAATGGAGTTTTTATTCCTAACAAAAAATCCATCTCAATTTCGCAATACGAACTTCTACGAATTATATCCGACCCAACCGTTTGTTTGTTATAGTTCTGAGCACACCGCAAAATTCTGCCAAGTCCACAGGCCGGATCCCAGATCGGCCCCGCAATGTCCTCCACGTCAAAGAGGGCCATCGAGCATTCATACGGCTCGACGTACCAATCATGTTCATCGCGTTCCCATATATGAGCCGCTTTCCCCTTAGTGATCGCCATGCCTGCCTCGATATCTAGTAGTGCCTCGACGGAAGTGTGCAGCATGATGATTCTTCTGACAAGGAGGGCTTAAGGTGCAGAGCCTTGCGCGTATCCTGTTCTCCAGCCAAGTGCGCGCCAGGTTCACCTATGTCATGGACCGTGTGAGCGACGATCGCGAGCCGGTTGTCACCACCCGAGCCAAGATTATGGCATCGCTAGATGACCGTGCGTCAATGGATGATACCACCTACCTGCAATCGGGCCCGCGCCCTTCGACGCCGCGCCTCTTGCCGCGTTCCCGAAACCCCGCTAATCCCAAACCGGTAGCGATGGAGTAGGGCCCATGACCACGAGCGATCCGCGTCTTCTGGTCTCCACGGAATGGCTCGCGGCGCATCTTGGCGCTCCGGACATGCGCGTGCTGGATGCGAGCTGGCACATGCCCGCGACGGGGCGTGACGCCTATGCCGAGTTCCGCGAGCGCCACATCCCCGGCGCGCGGTTCTTCGATATCGACGAGATTTCCGACGATCAGTCCGACCTGCCGCACATGGCGCCGCCGGTGGAGAAGTTCATCAGCCGGATGCGCGCGCTCGGCATCGGTGACGGGCACCGGATCGTCATCTACGACAGCGCGGGGCTCTTCAGCGCGGCGCGGGTCTGGTGGCTGTTCCGGCTCTTCGGCAAGACGGATGTCGCCGTGCTCGACGGCGGGCTGCCGAAATGGATCGCGGACGGGCATCCGGTCGAGGATGGGGCTCCGATCCTGCGCGACCGCCATTTCACCGCGCGGCGCCACGCGAGCCTCGTGCGCGACGTGACCCAGGTCGCGGCCAGCGCCAAGCTCGGCGACGCGCAGATCGTCGATGCCCGCTCGCCCGCCCGCTTCCGGGGCGAGGAGCCGGAACCGCGGCCCGGGCTGCGCTCCGGCCATATTCCCGGCGCGAAGAACGTGCACTACTCGACCCTCCTGAACGAGGACGGCACGATGAAGGAGCCCGAGGAGCTCCGGCGAATCTTCACCGAGGCCGGGGTCGATCTCACGAAGCCGGTGATCACCTCCTGCGGATCGGGCATCACCGCCGCGGTCCTGAGCCTCGCGCTGGAACAGATCGGCCATCGGCGGCATTCGCTCTATGACGGCTCCTGGACCGAATGGGGCTCCTACCCCGATCTCGCGGTCGAACAGGGTTAGGCCATGAGCCTGAAGGCCGGAGATACGGTCGAGGTGACGATCACGCATCTCGAAATGGACAGGCGCCCGGCGCATCCGATCCCGCACATGCCCGCCGGCGCGCCGTCGATGCTGGTCGCGGCCGAACATCCGCCCGTCTGGTACTTCCTGCAGCTCTACGGCGCGGTTGGCGCCGATTACGAATGGACCGACCAGTATCAGCGGAGCGCGGAGGAGCTTTCGGGCTTCCTCGCCGATCCGAAGGTCAAGCTCTGCACGCTCATGCGCGGCGGCTGGCCGCACGGTTTCTTCGTCCTCGACGCGCGCGCCGAGGGGATCTGCGAGATCGCCTATTTCGGCATGGTCGCTGAGGCGATGGGCCAGGGGCTGGGCACGTTCCTGCTCTGCACCGCCGTGCACATGGCCTGGGACCAGCCGGGCACGACCCGCGTCACCGTCAACACCAACACGCTCGATCATCCCCGGGCGTTGCCACTCTATCAGAAGGTCGGATTCCGGGCGGCGCGGCGCGAGGTCGTGACCCGGACCCTGAACCGAGACCGTCAGTGATGAGCCCCGGCGGGTCCGCCAGGTAGGAGGAAAACCAATGCTCGAAGCCCTGCAGGCGCCCGCGCCGGACAAGATCCTCGAACTGATGAGCCTCTACGCCGATGATCCGCGTGAGGACAAGCTCGACCTCGGCGTCGGCGTCTACAAGGACGCCGAGGGACGCACGCCGATCATGCGCGCCGTCAAGGAGGCGGAACGGCGGCTCCTGGAGGAGCAGACGACGAAGTCCTATGTCGCGCTCCTTGGGGACGCGACTTTCCTCGACCGGATGCGCGACCTGATCTTCGGCGATTCGGTGCCCGCCGACCGGATCGCCGCCTGCCAGACGCCGGGCGGAACGGGCGCGGTGCACCAGCTTTTCGAACTGATCCAGCGCGCCGACCCCGAGGCGGTGGTCTGGTACTCGGACCCGACCTGGCCAAACCATCCGGCGATGCTGGCCCATCTCGGCATTCCGGCGAAGACGTACCGCTATTTCGACACCGCGACCCGCGGCGTCGATTTCGAGGGGATGCTCGCCGATCTCGCCGGGGCGAAGGTCGGTGATGTCGTACTGCTGCATGGCTGCTGCCACAACCCGACCGGGGCCAACCCGACGCTGGAACAATGGCGCACGATCGCCGAGCTCTGCGTCCAGCGCGGTCTCGTGCCGATGATCGACCTCGCCTATCAGGGCTTCGGCGACGGGCTCGATTCCGATGTCGCGGGGATGCGCTACCTCGCGGGACAGGTGCCCGAGATCCTGGTCGCGGCCAGCTGCTCGAAGAATTTCGGCCTCTACCGCGACCGGGTCGGCGCCGCCTTCGCGGTCAGCGCGGCTCCGAACCTGACGCCGATCGCGCGCGGCAACCTCGCCTCGCTGAACCGGATGAACTTCTCCTTCCCGCCGGATCACGGCGCGCGGGCCGTCGGCATCATCCTCGCCGACGACAAGCTGCGCCTCGACTGGATCACCGAGCTCGAGGAGATGCGGCAGGGCATGCTGGTCCTGCGCCGGAATTTCGCCGAGGCGCTGCGGCGGGCGACGAATTCCGACCGCTACGATTTCGTCGCGAGCCACCGGGGCATGTTCTCCCGCCTCGGCCTGACGCCCGGACAGGTGGCGACGCTCAGGAGCGACTACGGCGTCTACATGACGGGCGACAGCCGGATCAACATCGCCGGCCTCCCGGCGGACGGCCTCGACACCTTCGCCTCCGCGATCGCGGCCGTCGATTGAGACATCCGCCGGCGGTCCGAGGCCGGGCTCAGTCCCTCGTGTTCGGACCACCCGGCGAAACCAGCCTCGCCATCGTCTCGGCCGTCCACCGGTCCGCCGGCAGGAAGGCCTCGATGGTTATATCCGACAGCGTCGTGTCGACCGCCGTCCCGAACACCGTCGTCGTGCTCAGGAAGGACAGCGTTCCGAACGGTCCGGTGATCTGGAACGGCAGAGCGATCGGCCAGTCGCGCGCCGTCCCCGCCCCGTCCGCGTCGCTCGGCTGGCCCGAGGGTGAACCGCGACGGGGGACCGGCGGGGCGGGCAGCGACTCCAGTTCCTCCCGCAGCGCGACGAGTTTCGGATCCGCCGAGATTTCGATCTCGTGCCGCAGCCGCGCCAGCGAGTGGGACCGCCATTCGGTGAGGTTCGGGATCCGCGGCGCGAGCCCGTTCGGGTGGAGCGCGAGGCGCAGCACATTGACCTCGCCCGAGAGCAGCGCGGGCGCGACCCCTTCAAGCAGCACCTGGACAGCTCGGTTGGCGGCGCGCAGGTTCCAGTTCCGGTCGATGGCCAGCGCTGGATGCGGGAGGTGGCCGTCGAGGATCCGCCCGATCATCCCGCGCGCCTCTTCGAAGCCCGGCGAGTCGAACGGCCGCTCGGGATACCGCGGCGCATAGCCCGCGGCGACGAAGATCGCATTGCGATCGCGAAGCGGCACACCGAGCGTCTCGGCCAGCCGCAGGATCATCTCCCGGCTCGGCAAGGACCTGCCCGATTCAAGAAAGCTCAGGTGCCGCTGGGATATCCCGGCATCCATTGCCAGCGCCAGCTGGCTGAAACGGCGACGCCGCCGCCACCACCGCAGCGCCTCTCCGAACTGGTTTCGTCGCCCGTCCATGGCTTCGAAAGTGGCGCCGGTGGCCGGTGGTTGCAATTACCTCCCGCGTAATCGACCGGAGCCGTGTTCCGTTGCGAAGATACCGGCGAGCCCAAGCTTGGGGACTCGTTGCGAAAGAGAAGGATCAGGCGATGTCGATTGTCTCAGATCTCGTCCGGAAGCGGACCGAAGAGCGGACCGGGCGGGCGCGACAGGGGGGCGGGAACGCGGCCTGCTATGCCGTGGCGCTGCTCCGCCATGTCACGATGGGTCCGGAAATCGTCTCGTATCTCGAAGCGATCGACGCGACGCTCGCACCCTTTCAGGGCCGCTTCATCGTTCACGGCGGTCCGTGTCATCGGTTGGAAGGCGCACCGCCGGGCGATCTCATCGTCATAGAGTTCCCCAGCTTGTCCGCCGCGCGCGACTGGTACGCATCGCCCGCCTACGCGGCCATCCTGCCCCACCGGCTCCGCAACTCCGAAGGCGATGTCTTCCTCATCGAAGGCGTCCCGGCGGACCACCGCGCGACCGATGTGCTGAACGGTCTTCAAGGCGAAGACACGCGAAGCGCGCGTTCCTGAGGCTCCGCGCGGCGGTACGGCGATCCGGGAGCGCGGGAGTCAGGCGGATCACCTCGAATTACCGCCGCCCCGGCGGGGTCGAACCGCCGCCGTCCCGGCGCGATGGCGGCCTCACCGAAAAGAAAAAGGCCCGCGAGGCGGGCCCAAGGTCGTGCCCCCCTGGGGCACAGGATCGCCGGACCTCCTTGGGTCCGGCATCTCCATCCATCGGCGGCGGAAATCCGCCCGCCGGGTCAGCGCAGCGCGATCTGGCCCGCCGAGGTGCGGCCGTCGCGGCCGGTCTCGAGCTCGTAGCTCACCTTCTGCCCATCGGCGATTTCGCGCAGTCCCGCGCGTTCCAGCGCCGAAATGTGCAGAAATACGTCCTTGCCGCCGGTCTCGGGCTGAATAAACCCGAAGCCCTTGGTTGCGTTGAACCACTTTACAGTGCCGTTCGCCATTCGATTCCGTCTCCAGTATTACCGCCCGCGAGATACGGCGGCAGCGGGTCAAGTCAAACCAAGATCAATAGTCTGACCGGCGAGACGACGAGCAGATAGTTCAAGATGTAACTTTACCACGTATCCCTCTACGACAGAATCGGCTGGCGCACAACGAGAATTGCGTGGCGCGCGCCGGTCGCGAAACGATCGTACCCGGCCGTCAGGACGCGAGTCCCAGAACATCTCGCATCGTGTACTCGCCCGGCGCCCGTCCCTGCCCCCAGAGCGCCGCGCGCACCGCGCCGCGCGCGAAGAGCATTCGGTCGGAGGCGACATGGCGGAGCGCCACCCGCTCGCCGGGACCCGCGAAGATCACCTCATGCTCGCCGATGACATCGCCGCCGCGCAGGCTCGCGAAGCCGATCGCGCCCTCGGGACGCGCCCCGGTCATGCCGTCGCGTCCGCTGACCCGCGCGTCGTCGAGCGCGACGCCCCGGCCCTCCGCCGCCGCCTCGCCGAGCATCAGCGCGGTGCCCGACGGGGCATCGACCTTGTGGCGGTGGTGCATCTCGACCACCTCGATGTCGTAGTCGGGACCGAGCACCTCCGCGATCTTGCGGGTCAGTTCCACGAGCAGGTTCACTCCCACGCTCATGTTCCCCGCCCGCACGATGACCGCGTGCCGGCCGGCCGCCCTGAGGTGCCCGAGATCCGCGGCGTCGAGGCCCGTGGTTCCGACCACATGCGTGAGCCGGGCCTGGGCCGCGAGTTCGGAGAAGGCCACGGTCGCCTCGGGCGTGGTGAAATCGACCACCGCCTGACAGCGCGCGAAGGTCTCCAGCGGATCGTCCTCGACCTTGACCCCCATCGGCGCGCCGCCCATTGCCTCGCCGAGATCCTGCCCGGCCCAGGGATGGCCCGGGCGGACCGTCGCGCCGCCGAGATAGGCGCCCGGCGCCTCGCGAACCGCCGCGACCAGCATCCGTCCCATGCGCCCGGCGACGCCGACCACCGCGATTCCGACCCCTGATGGCATCTCTCTTCCCTCTCTCGGCTCCCGTCCCCGGGGCGCGGCTCGGGGGCGGGGCCTCGCGGCCGCCCTTGACTCCGCGCGCGCGTGATAGGATGTGACCCGCATGGCAAAGACAAGACCCCTTTCCAGCGGTGGCCCCAGCCAGCGGCAGCTGCGCGTAGCCGAGGTGATCCGGCGCGCGCTGTCGGAGATTCTCGCGCGCGGCGACGTGCACGACCCGGACCTCGCCTCGGTCTCGATCACCGTCGCCGAGGTCAAGGTCTCGCCCGATCTGCGCCATGCCACAGTCTTCGTCCTGCCGCTCGGCGGGATCAACACCGAGGGCGTCCTGAAGGCCCTGACCCGCAACCGGCACGAGTTGCGCCGGCAGGTGACCAGCCAGATCGACCTGAAATTCTCGCCGGATCTGAGCTTCCAGCCCGACCGGCGCTTCGACCAGATGGACCGCACCCGCGCGCTGCTCGACTCGCCCGAGGTGCGCCGGGATATCGAGTCCGGGTCCGATTAACTCCGGAGATCCCCAAGATGGCCAGACGACAGCGCGGGCGGCCGGTTCACGGCTGGCTCCTGATCGACAAGCCCGCCGGCCCGACCTCGGCCCAGGTGGTGGCCAAGGTCCGCTGGGCGCTCGACGCGCGCAAGGCCGGGCATGCCGGCACGCTCGATCCCGCCGCGACGGGGCTCCTCGCCATCGCCCTCGGCGAGGCGACGAAGACGGTGCCCTATGTGACCGACGCCGACAAATGCTACCGCTTCACGGTGCGCTGGGGTGTGCGGACCGCGACCGACGACGCGGAGGGCGAGGTGATCGCGACGAGCGGTGCGCGGCCGGCGCGCGAGGCGATCGAAACCGCGCTCGGCGCCTTCCGGGGCGACATCCTGCAGATCCCGCCGAATGTCTCGGCGGTGAAGGTCGAGGGCGAGCGCGCCTATGACCTCGCCCGCGCGGGAGAGGTGCTCGATCTCGCGGCCCGCCCGCTGCATGTGGCGCGGCTCGACCTGATCGGGACGCCGGACGCCGACACGGCGATCCTCGAGATGGAATGCGGCAAGGGCGGCTATGTGCGCGCGATCGCCCGCGATCTCGGCGAGGCGCTCGGATGCCATGGCCATGTGATCGAGTTGCGGCGGCTCTGGTCCGGGCCGTTCGACGTGGACGAGGCGCTCGGTCTCGACGAGGTGGAGCGCCTCGCCCGGACCCCGGACCTAGACCGGCGCCTGCTCGGGCTCGAAGCCGGTCTCGGCGACCTGCCCTGCCTGCCCGCGACACCGCAGGGTGCCACGCGGCTTCGCAACGGCAACCCCGGACTCGTGCTGTCCTCGACCGTCGACTACGGCGACGAGGCATGGGCGAGTTATGAGGGCGCACCGGTCGCGATCGGAATCTACCGGGGCGGCGAGTTGCATCCGACCCGCGTCTTTCGGCTCGATGCGGACTGACGTTGCCCCATAATCCACCCCGGGGCGGCGACGACTGCCGGGGAGGCGACATGGACGGCGGCGAACAGGCGGAACAGACCCGTCGCGAGCAGGAGGCGAGTCGCGGAGAGCAGACTGGCGGCGAACAGACTCGCGAGGAACGGGCCGGTGGCAAACAGGCCGGTCAGGGACAGGCCGGAGAGGAACACGCCCGTAAGGAACCGGCTGACGAGGAACGGGTGGACGAATCGCTGACCGCGCGGCCGTTCATCACAGCCTACGAGGCGTACCCGGAGCTCGAAAGGCTGTTCCTCGGCGCGAAGACGGAAATCTGGGCCGGGTTCAGGATCTTCGACCTGCGGACCAGGCTGCGCTCACGCGAGGGACAGGCGATCGGGGCGACATGGTTCGATCTCATCGTTCACCGCCTCCGCGCCGGCGTGAAGATCCACCTCGTTCTCGCCGATTTCGATCCCGCGCTGGCCACGCCGCTGCACCGGGGGACATGGCGCACGGTGCAGCAGTTCTGCGCGGCGCGCGAGATCGCCGGCGGCGACGGGCTCGACCTGCTGCCGGTGCGCCAGCCCGCGCGGGCCGGACTCGTGCCCCGCATCCTGTTCTCGCCCGCCGTCCTCGCACGGGCGGCGCGCGAGCTTCGCGACCTCGACGACGCCGACGAGGACGAGCGGCGGGAGGCGCTGACCACCTCGGTCGGCCTGCGCCCCTGGGTCCGCGACCCGGAGAAGGGCGGGTTCCAGTTCCGCTTCTGGCCGATCCCCGACATCCACCCCGGGACGCATCACCAGAAGCTCGCGGTCTTCGACCGGCGCGTGCTCTTCATCGGCGGGCTCGACCTCAACGAGCGCCGCTACGACGACCCGAACCACGAGCGGCCGGGGGAGCAGACCTGGCACGATGTCGTGGTCGTGACGAAGGAGCCGGATTGCGTCGCCGCGGCGCAGGCGCATCTGGAGGCGCTGCTCGGCGGTCAGGAGCCGCCCCCGGCGCAGCGGGGCGGCAATCCGCGCTTCGTCCGCACCATCTCGCGCGACGGCTCCCACCGCCCGTTCCGCCTCTCGCCGATCCCCTTCATCCGCGAATCCGAGGCCGAGAACCGCAAGATCTTCACGAGCGCGCGGCGGCTCGTCTTCATCGAGACGCAGTATTTCCGGCATCGCCCGCTCGCCCGGACGCTGGCACGCGCGGCGCGGCTCAACCCGGATCTCGAGCTCATTCTCATGCTGCCCGCCGCGCCGGAGGAGGTGGCCTTCGACCCGAAGCCCGGCCTCGACGCGCGCTACGGCGAATATCTGCAAGCGCGCTGCATCCGGCGACTCGAACGCGCCTTCGGTTCGCGCGCCTTCATCGGCATGCCGCTCCGCCCCGCCCCGGCGCAGAGCGACGACCGCGACACGGCGCATGGTTCCGAGATCGTCTATATCCACGCCAAGGTGTCGATCGCGGATGATGCGATCGCCATGGTCGGTTCGGCCAATCTCAACGGGCGCAGCATGCGCTGGGACACGGAGGCAAGCGTGGTCTTCAACGACACGCATTCGGTCGCGCATCTGCGCCGCCGGCTCTTCGCGCACTGGCTGCCCGAGGACGCGCCGGAGGCGGCCTTCGATCTCGCGACCGCGCGCGCCACCTGGGCCGAGATCGCGCAGCAGAACCTCCGCCGCCCGCCGACGGAACGGCGCGGCTTCATCGTGCCCTATGATGTCAGTCCGGCGGAGGATTTTGGCAAGCCGGTGCCGGCGATCCCCGAGGAGGTCGTGTGACGCGGCTCTCGGGTCCGCCAGCCTGCCCGCGCTCAGGCCACGCGGTCCCAGGTCGGATGGAAGCGGCCGGCGGGTGACAGGGTGAAGATCTCGCAGCCGTCCTCGGTCACGCCGATCGAATGTTCGAACTGCGCCGAGAGCGAGCGGTCCTTGGTGACGGCGGTCCAGTCGTCGTCGAGAACCTTGGTCTCCGGCCGACCGAGGTTGATCATCGGCTCGATCGTGAAGAACATTCCCGGCTCCAGCACCGGCCCCGCGCCCCAGCGACCGTAGTGCAGCACATTGGGCGCCGCGTGGAACACCCGGCCGAGCCCGTGGCCGCAGAAATCGCGCACGACCGAGCAGCGATGCGCCTCGGCGAAACGCTGGATCGCGGCGCCGATGTCGCCGAATCTGTTGCCCGGCTTCACCTGTTCGATGCCCTTGAAGAGCGCGTCATGCGTGATGTCGATCAGCCGCTCCGCCTTGCGCGGCGGCGGTCCCGCGACATACATCCGGCTCGAATCGCCATACCAGCCATCGACGATCACCGTGACGTCGATGTTGAGGATGTCGCCTTCCCGGAGCCGCTTGTCCGAGGGGATGCCGTGACAGACGACATGGTTGATCGAGATGCAGGAGGCGTGCTGGTAGCCCTTGTAGCCGACCGTGGCGGAGATCGCGCCCGCCTCGCGGATCATGTCGTGGATCGCGGTATCGAGTTCGATCGTCGCGACGCCGGGCACCACCAGCGGCGCGAGCCGGTCGAGGATCTCGGCGACCAGATGCCCCGCCGCGCGCATGCCGGCGAAATCCTCTGGCGCGTGGATGCGAATGCCGTCCTTGTTGAGGCGGCCCGGCGAATAACCTTCCACGGGGGTATCTCCTGACAGTCTGATCTTCCTCGCATAGCGTGCGGCGGGCGGAACGCCAAAGACCGGGTTCACCGCCCGGTATCCACCACGGACCTCGCGCAACGGAGATGTAGGGTTTCGGCGGGCGGAGGGCAACCGCCGCCGCTCGGCCCCGCGGCCGCGCGCGCGACTTCGGCTGGGGTCGGCCGGGAGACGGCGGAGATGGCATTGCATCCGGAGGCGGCTTGGGTCTCTGATGGCGGCGACGCATTCCGGGAGACCGCCGATGACCCAAGCGAAGCCCGATCCGGAAACCGGGGAGACCACCGCTCCAACCGCCAATCCTACCGCCAATCCGACCGCCGCCATGATCACGATCGGCGACGAGATCCTGTCGGGGCGGACCCAGGACGCCAACATGCCCTTCCTTGCCCAGGCGCTGGCCGCGAAAGGCATTCCGATGCGTGAGGCGCGCACGGTGCCAGACGTGGCGGAGGAGATCGTCGCCGCCGTGAACGCGCTCCGGGCGAAATACACCCATGTCTTCACCTCGGGCGGCATCGGCCCGACCCATGACGACATCACCGCGGATTGCGTCGCGGCGGCGTTCGGCGTCGGGATCGACGTGCGCGAGGATGCCCGCGCGATCCTCGCGACAAATTACCAGAACCCCGATGTCGATCTCAACGAGGCCCGCCTGAGGATGGCGCGCATCCCGGACGGCGCCACGCTCATCGACAACCCGGTCTCCAAGGCGCCGGGGTTCAGCCTCGGCAATGTCCATGTGATGGCGGGCGTGCCGAAGATCTTCCAGACCATGGTCGAGCACCTGCTGCCGAAACTCGCGGACGGGCTCGCGGTGCTCAGCGACGCGATCCGGATCGATGAGCCCGAGGGGCGGATCGCCGGGCCGCTTCGAAAGGTCGCGGAGGCGCATCCGGAGGTGTCGATCGGCTGCTATCCGTTCCAGGTCGACGGCGCCTTCGGCGCGAATGTCGTCGCGCGGGGCACCGATCCGGAGGCGCTCGCCGCCGCGATGACGGCCCTGCGCGAGATGGCGGCGTCGCTGGCGGCGCCCGCCTGAGGCAACGGGCCTGAAGCAACGGGCTTGAGGCAGCGCGCCTGAGACTAAACAACTACCCGCCCGAGCCTGACCGTCGGCGCACAGCTTTCGCTTGCCTTCGCCCCGGCGGAGGCAATACCAGCGAGGGGCCGGGCTTGGCGAACGGGGCTTGGCGAAATTGGTAGACGCAAGGCACTTAAAATGCCTCGGGCTTGTCCCATACCGGTTCGATTCCGGTAGCCCCGACCAGACGCGCTATTCGCCCGGCGCGGGACGCGCCCGCCCCCGATGGCCGGACACCGCCGCGCCCGCGTCGCGCGGCAGGCGCAGGAAGACCAGCGCGCCGAAGAGACCCGGAATCGCGACGCCGAGGAAGGCGATATGGAAATCGCCGAGGCCGAGGCCGTCATGCCCCGCCAGCCGCTCGGAAATGTCGAGGATCGCGCCCGCGAGCGCGACGCCGACCGCGAGCGAGACCTGCTGCGCCACCGCGTTGATCGCGGTCGCCTGCGAACTGTCGGCATCCTCCACGTCGGCGAAGACGACCGCGTTCACTCCCGTGAAGCAGAGCGAGCGCAGCACACCCCCGACAAAGAGCGCGGCCATGATGAGCATCACGGGAGTCGCGGGCGTGAAGGCCGCGTTCAGGGCGATGAAGCCGGCCGAGGCGAGGATGCCGAAGCCGAGGATGTCGCGGAAGCCGAACATCCGGAACGCCCGCCCGACGATGAACTTGGCAAGGATCGCACCGGCGGCCGCGACGAAGGTGATGAGCCCGGACTGGAACGGATCGAGCCCGAAGCCGAGTTGGAGCATCAGCGGCAGAAGGAACGGCATCGCCCCGACGCCGATCCGGAAGAGCGAGCCGCCGAGGATGCCCGAGCGGAAGAGCGGATAGCGGAACATCGCCGGGTCGAGCAGCGGGAAGGTGGCCCGGCGCGCGTGCCAGAGATAGGCGGTGCCCGCCGCCGCGCCCGTCGCGAGCGTCGCATAGCCCACCGCGACGGGCAGCGCGGGCAGGCTGATGACCGAGAGGCCGAACACCAGCCCACTGAGGGCGAGCGCGCAGAGGAAGAAGCCGGGCAGGTCGACCGGACGCGGCGGGCGGGGCTCGCCCTCGGTGAGATACCGGGTCACGAGCGCGAGGCCGACGAGACTGATCGGGACGTTGATCCAGAAGATCCAGTGCCAGCTGAGATAGGTCGTGATGAAGCCGCCGAGCGGCGGCCCGAGCAATGGCCCGACGAGCGCGGGGATGGTGAGCCAGGCCATCGAGTTCACCAGCTGGTCCCGCCGCGTGGTTCGCACCAGGATGAGCCTGCCCACCGGGCTCATCATCGAGCCGCCCATGCCCTGCAGGAAGCGCGCGAGGACGAAACCCTCGATCGATCTCGCGAAGCCGCAGGCGACGGAGCCGATGACGAAGACCACGATCGCGACCCGGAACACGTTCTTCGCGCCGAACCGGTCGGCCATCCAGCCGCTGATCGGGATGAAGATCGCGAGCGCGACCAGATAGGAGGTGACCGCGAGCTTGAGCGCGATCGGCGAGGTCCCGAGATCCGCCGCGATCGCCGGCAGCGAGGTCGCGATCACCGTCGAATCCATCTGCTCCATGAAGAGCGCGACGGCGAGCACGAGCGGCGTAACGGGCGCGTTGAAACGGGGCACGGGTCTTTCCAGACGGGGTTCCAGACGGGCGGCTTCCGGCGGGCGGTTCCTGGCGGGTGCCCGGGCAAGCGCGGCCCTTGGCCATCCGCGAGATAGCCCGGTCGACCGCCGCGGGCAATGCTTCGGCGGCCCAAGCTTCCGCGGGACACGTCGCCGGCGCCTCGCGGACCCAGCGCGGCTATTCCTCCGGCAGCATCGCCTCCAGCGTCTCGATCCGGTCCGCCTCGGAGGGTGGCTTGTCCCAGCGCAAACGGCTGATCCGCGGGAAGCGCATCGCGACGCCCGACTTGTGGCGCGTCGAGCGGTTCAGCCCTTCGAAGGCCACTTCCAGCACCAGCCCGTGACCGGCTTCCGCGCGCACCGCGCGCACCGGGCCGAAACGGTCGGTGGTGTTGTCGCGCACATAGCGGTCGATCCGCGCCAGTTCCTCGTCGGTGAAGCCGAAATAGGCCTTGCCGACCGGGATCAGCGACCCGTCCCGCGCCCAGACCCCGAAGGTGTAGTCGGAATAGTATCCCGACCGCTTGCCGTGCCCGCGCTGGGCATACATGAGCACCGCGTCGATCAGCCGGGGATCGCGCTTCCACTTGTACCAGTGCCCCGCGGGCCGCCCGGCGAGATAGGGGCCGTCGCGGCGCTTCAGCATCACGCCTTCGATCACCGCCTCCGGCGGCTCGGCCCGTTCGCGCGCGAGCTCTTCCCAGCTTCCGAATGCAATGAGCGGCGAGAGGTCGAACCGGTCGGGATCGAGCGTCGCGACCAGCCGCTCCAGCCGGGCGCGCCGCGTCTCGAAAGGCTCGGGCCGAAGGTCTTCCTCCCCGTCGCGCAGCAGGTCGTAGAGGCGGAGGACGGCCGGGAACCGCTCGACATGCCGCGCGCTCACGGTCTTGCGGTTCAGGCGCTGTTGCAGGTCGCCGAAGGGTGCGACCCCGGCGCGGAGACCGCCGGGACGCGCCACCAGCAACTCGCCGTCGAGCGTCGCATCGAAGCGCATCGCCTCGGTGAGATCGGGAAAGGTCGCGGAGATATCCTCCCCGGTGCGGGAGTAGAGCCGGTGGCCGCCCGGGCCGGCGGAGACCTGGACGCGGATACCATCCCATTTCCACTCGGCGCTAAACTCGGCCGGGTCGAGCTTCTCGCGATCCGCCGCTTCGAGCGGATGCGCCAGCATGACCGGCCGGAAGCCCAGCCGGTTGTCCGGAACCGGGCGCGGGCCGTTCCCGGTCAGCCAGGCGAAAAGCGCCGTATAGGGCGGCTCCTGCCCGTGCCAGACCTCCTCGATCTCACTCACCTCCCGCCCGCCGAATTCGGCCAGCGCCTGTTTCGCCAGCCGCGCGGAGACGCCGACCCGGAGACCGCCGGTCACGAGCTTCAGGAGCGCGAAGCGGGCGGAGGCATCGAGCGTGTCGAGCCTCGACGCCACCACCCGCGGCGCCTCCCGCCGGGAGGTGTTCCGCAGTTCCGCGACGATCTCGCCGAGCGACGGATCGGCCGCCTGGGAGGGCGCCGTGGTCTCGGGCCACATGAGGGCGATCGTCTCCGCGAGGTCGCCGACGAAATCGTAGGACAGCGCGAAAAGCTCGGGATCGGCCCGCTCGGCGATCAGGCCCCGCAGCATCGCGGGTTTCACCGTGTCGAGCCTGAGGCCCCCGGTGATCGCGGCGAGCCCCCAGCCCCGGTCGGGGTCCGGCGTCTCGTCGAGATAGGCTTCGATCAGCCGCAGCTTGCCGTTGCGCGCGGGCGTCAGCGACAGGCGATCGAGCAGGGCGGCGAAGCGGCGCATCAGTCCTCCGCCTCGTCCTCGTAGCCCACCAGATGCAGCGGACGCGCCACCCGCCCCTGAAGTGCGCACCAGCGCACCAGCGCCTCCTCGCGGCCATGCGTCACCCAGGTCTCGGCGGGCGAGAGCTCGGTCAGGGTCCGCGTGAGTTCCGGCCAGTCGCAATGGTCCGAGATGATCAGCGCCAGTTCGACGCCCCGCTGCCGCGCCCGGGCCCGCACCCGCATCCAGCCGGAGGCGAAGGCGATCAGCGGATCGGCGAAGCGCCGGACCCAGGTCGCGGCGAAGGCCGAGGGGGGCCCGAGCACGATCTCCCCCGCGAAGCCCCTGCCCATCCGCCCCGGAACCGTCGCGGGTTCGAGCCGGCCGAGGTCGATCCCGCGCGAGACGTAATAGTCGCACATCCGCGCCAGGGCGCCGTGGATACGGATCGGCGCGTCATGGCCGAGGTCGCGCAGGAGCCGGATCAGCCGCTGCGCCTTGCCGAGCGAATAGGCGCCGACGAGATGCGCCCGGTCCGGGAAGAGCGCGAGCGAGTCGAGCAGCCGCCGTGCCTCGACCTCCGGCGGCGGGTGGCGGAAGACCGGCAGGCCGAAGGTCGCCTCGGTGATGAAGATGTCGGAGGGCACCGGCTCGAAGGGCGCGCAGGTCGGATCGGGGGTCCGCTTGTAATCGCCCGCCGCCGTGATCCGGAGCCCGCGCCATGCGACGGAGACCTGCGCCGAACCGAGCACATGGCCCGCCGGATGGAACGCGACGCTCACCCCGCCGAGGTCGAGCGGCACGCCCGGCCGGGCCTCCTGCCGCGTTCCCGCGAACCCGTCGCCGAGCCGGATCGTCATGATGTCGAGCGTCTCGCGCGTCGCGAGCACCGCGGCATGGCCCGCGCGCGCGTGATCGGAATGGCCATGCGTGATGAGCGCGCGCCGGACCGGGCGAACAGGGTCGATATGGAAATCTCCCGGCGGGCAGTAGAGCCCTTCGGGACGCGGAACGAGGAGGTCCGATGGCCGGATCATTCCGCCGGAACGCGGGAGGGCGCCGGAGAGTTCCGCCGCGCGTCCGGCATCGGGATGGGCCCGGTTTCGTCACCCGTTCCATCGCCGGTTCCATCACCGGCTTCATCCGCCGCTAACCATCGCCTGCGAAACACCGGGCCGTCGGGCCGATCGATCAAAAGCCGTCTTGTTCCTTAGCCACCCGTCAAGGGCGCCCGTGAGACTTCCGTAGGGTCACTCTGGAACGGTATCGCGCCATGATCGTCTCTTTTCTCAGCAAGACCCTCGAACAGAACTCCCTGGGCTATGTCCTGGCCGCGCTCATCGTCGCCACGGTGATGGCGGCGACGATCATGATCCTCGCCCGGCGCGTCACCAAGCTCAGGGGCACGCAGCGGACGCTCTGGGCCGCGCTCCTCGCCTCGGTCGCCGGCATCGGTGTCTGGACGACGCATTTCGTCGCCATGCTCGGCTTCCGCCCCGACATGATGCTCGCCTACGACTCGGGCATGACGCTCGCCTCGGCGATGGTGGGCATCCTCTGTGTCGGCGGCCCGCTCGCCATCAGCTGCCATCTGCGCTGGCGGGCGGCGCGGGTGGTCTGCGGCGTGCTCTCGGGGCTCGGCGTGGGCGCGATGCACTTCACGGGCATCCAGGCGCTGCGCGGCTGCGCGATCGATCACGACACGACGACCACCATCGCCGCGCTGGTGTTCGGCGCGGGTCTCATCGGCGCGGCCATGGCGCTGGGACCGGGCCGGCGGCGCGTGAAGCTCTCCATTGTGCTCACCGTGGCAGGCGTCTGCGCGCTGCATTTCACCGCGCTCTTCGGCCTGTCCCTGACGCCGCTGTCGATAGCGAGCCGAGCGGGCGCCGAGGCCACCGCGCTGTCGATCCTCGTGGTTTTCGGCGCGCTCGGCCTCTCCGGGGCTGCCTTCGCCGCCGTCTATGCCGAGGCACGGCTCGACAAGCAGCGCCGGCAGGCCGAGCACGCTCAGGCGCGGCAGAACGAGGTCTTCTCGCTCGCGCTCCGCAACATGTCGAACGGCCTCGTCATGGTCGACGCCGAGGGCCGGATCAGCGCCTTCAACCAGCGGGCGATGGAACTGCTCGGGCTGGAGGAAGGCGACGCCGAGCCGGGGATGGAGCTCTCGCAGATGCTGGGCGTCATGGGACGCCGCGGCGGCTGGAGCGCCGAGGAGGTGGTCGATTTCGTGGCCGAGCATTTCGACTGGCTGCAGGGCGGAGGGTCGAGCCGGGTCGAGCGCAAGTTCGAGAATGGCCGCGCGCTCAGCATCGCCTGCCGGCGGATGCCGGAGGGCGGGGCGATCCTGACCTATGACGACGTGACCGAGCACCGCGCCGCCGAGCAGGCCATGACCCATATGGCCTATCACGACGCGCTGACCGGGCTTCCGAACCGCCGCGGCTTCCGGGAGGAGATCCAGCGGGTGACCACGCGCGACGGCGCGGTCGCGGTGCTGATGCTCGATCTCGACCGGTTCAAATGGGTGAACGACACGCTCGGCCATGCCGTCGGCGACGCGCTGCTCGTACAGGTGGCCGAACGGCTGCGCCGGATCTGCCGGGCGGAGGACGGGATCTTCCGGCTCGGCGGCGACGAGATCGCGATCATCTCGCAGGGGACGACCACGGCGGAGGGCCGCATCCTCGCCGAGCGGGTCCAGACCGCGTTCCAGGAGAGCTTCCCGATCGACGGGCATTCGGTCGGCGTCGGCTGCAGCATCGGCATCGCCTCGACCGAGGACGGCGAGCGCCGCAAGATCGTCGAGAAGGCCGATCTCGCCCTCTACCGCGCCAAATCGCTCGGCCGGAACCGGGTCGAAACCTACGAGAGCGGCATGATGGAACGCGCCATCGAGCGGGGGCAGACCGAGATCGACCTGTCGCGGGCGATCGCGGAGCGGCAGCTCGAACTGCGCTATCAGCCGCTCTGCGAACTGCCCGAGGGCCGGCTGCTGGGGTTCGAGGCGCTGATCCGCTGGCACCACCCGCTTCGCGGCCTCGTCTCGCCGGCCGATTTCATCCCGATCGCCGAGGCCAACGGCATGATCCTCGACATCGGCGCCTGGGTTCTCGACGAGGCCTGCCGGCAGCTGGCGCGCTGGCCCGAGGATCTGCATGTGGCGGTCAACGCCTCGGCCGTCCAGATGCGGGCTCCCGACTTCCTCGCCCAGGTCAAGGGCGCGCTGACCCGGCACGGGGTGGCGCCCCGGCGGCTCGAGATCGAACTGACCGAGACCGCGATGGTCGAGGACGGCAAGCACATGTCGCAGGTTCTGGCGAGCCTGCGCGCGCTCGGCGTCCGCATCGCGATGGACGATTTCGGGACCGGGTACTCGTCGCTCGCCCATCTTCGCGACTTCGAGCTCGACCGGATCAAGATCGACCGCAGTTTCGTCGATACGGATCTCGACGACGTGGGCGCCCGCGCCGTCATCCGCGCGGTCACGAGCCTCGCCCGCGACCTCTCGATCATCACGATCGGCGAGGGGGTGGAGACGCCGGGTCAGCTCGACCGGCTGATCGAACTCGGCTGCGACGTCGCACAGGGGTATCTGATCGGCAAACCCGTCACGGCGGGCGAGGCGAACCGGCTCATCATGACACGGAGCTTCGACGAGGATCTCCGCGCAGAGCAGGCCGAGGCGGCCGCCTTCGCAGCCGGTCCCGTCCGCGCGGCGGGGTGAAGGTAGCCGCGGGGTGGTGCACGTGACGGCGGTGGATCGTCCGCGTGTGAAGAGCCAGGCATGCGAAGGGCCGCCCCAGGGCGGCCCTTCCCCATCCCGGCGATGGGACGGGTCAGGTGCGGTCGACGGCGTCCTTGACCGCTTCCTTCGCATCGCCCTTGGCTTTCTGGAGCTTGCCCTTGGCTTCCTGCGCGGAACCCTCGGCTTCCATCTCCGGATCGTTGATGGCGCGTCCCACCGCTTCGCGGGCCTTGCCGGCGAGTTCGTTGGCGGTGCCCTTGACCTTGTCCGTCGTGCTGCTCATCGCAGTGCCTCTCCCAAATGGTTTCCGCGATGGAAACGCCATACCCTTCGAATGGTTGCGGCGTCGGCCGATCACGGAAACCGGAGCGGGATCAGGCCTGCGCGGGTCTCCGCTCGGCCCCGCGGCGGGCCGCCATCGCCTCGTCGCTGTGGGAGATCAGGCTGTAGAACATCGGCACGACGAAGAGGGTGAACACCGTCCCGATCAGCATTCCCGTGAAGATGACGAGGCCGATCGAATAGCGCGCGGCGGCGCCGGCGCCATCGGCGATGATGAGCGGAACCACGGCGAGCGCCATCGCCGCCGTCGTCATCAGGATCGGACGAAGCCGGACCTTCGCCGCCGCGACGATCGCGTCGCGCTTCGACAGGCCGTGCTCCTCCCGCTGCTGGTTGGCGAATTCGACGAGCAGGATGCCATGCTTGGTGATGAGCCCGATCAGCGTGATCAGACCGACCTGGGTGTAGATGTTGAGCGTGCCGAGTCCGATGTTGAGCGGCAGGATCGCGCCGAAGATCGAGAGCGGCACCGACATCAGAATGATGAACGGATCGCGGAAGCTCTCGAACTGCGCCGCCAGTACGAGATAGATCACCACGATCGCCAGTCCGAAGGCGATCAGCAGCGTGTTGCCCTGGTTGATCTCGAGCCGTGACTGGTCGGCGTAGTCGATGAAATACCCTTCCGGCAGTTCTTCCTGCATGATCTGGCGCAGCGTCGCGAGCCCGTCGCCCGAGGTCACGCCGGGCAGCGGCAGCGCCGAGAGGGTGGCGGAGTTCAGCTGGTTGAACTGTTCGATCACCGCGGGCGACGCCCTGGTCTCGACGCTGACCACCGAGGACAGCGGCACCATCTCCCCGGTGGAGGCGCGCACGAAGAACTGCCCCAGCTGCTCCGGATTGGACCGCCAGTCGCGCGGCACCTGGGTGATCACATCGTAGCTGTTGGAATCGCGGTCGAACTGTCCGATGGACGCGCCGCCGACCAGAAGACCGAGCGTGTTGCCGACATCGGCCACCGAGACGTTGAGGCTCGCAGCCCGGTCGCGGTCGATCGTCACGCGGGTTTCCGGCTGATCGAAGGACATCGAATTCTGCACGACGATGAACATGCCGGTCGCCGTGGCCCGCTGCTCGATCCTCTCCGCGAGTTCGAACACCCGTTCCGGCGAATAGATCGACTGCAGCACGACCGAGATCGGCAGGCCGCCGCCGGCGCCGGGCAGGGTGGGTGGCGCGAAAACGAAGCCTTCCATGCCCGCGACCCCGCCCAGCATCGCCTGAAGCTCCTGCTGGATCTCGGCCTGCGAACGCTCGCGGTCGACCCAGTCGTTCAGCGCCCAGATGTAGAAGGCCGAGCTCGGCGTGCCGGTCGCACCGCCGATCGAGAAGCTGGTCCGGACCTCCTCCAGATCCTGCGACATACCGTAGATCTGGTCGGTGTAGAGCTTGGTGTACTCGTTCGTGGCGTAGAGCGGGCCGTTCAGGATCGCGAAGAGCGCGCCCGAATCCTCCTCGGGCGCCAGTTCCGATGTCGTGTTCAGGAACATGAACACCGTCGCGCTGAAAAGCGAGACCACCATCAGGAGCGTGACCGGGCGATAGTCGAGCGAACTCGACACCCGGCGCTCGTACCAGTTGGCGAGGCCGTCGAAACGGTTGTCGACGAAGCGCTGGAACCGCCCCGGCTCGCCGGAGGTCAGGAGCCGCGCCGACATCGCCGGGGTGATGGTGAGTGCGATGACCCCCGACAGGATCACCGCTCCCGCCAGTGCGAAGGAGAACTCGCGGAACAGCGCCCCCGTGAGCCCCGCCGTGAAGCCGAGCGGCGCCAGCACCGCGGCCAGCGTGAGGGTCATGGCGACGACCGGGCCCGCGATCTCCTTCATGCCCATGATCGAGGCCTGCAGCGGTGTGAGCCCCTCCTCGATATGGCGGTGGATGTTCTCGACAACCACGATGGCGTCATCGACGACGAGGCCGATGGCGAGCACCATCGCGAGCAGCGACAGGAGATTGATCGAATAGCCGAGCGCGAGCAGAACGGCGCAGACGCCGATGAGCGAGAGCGGGATGGTCACGATCGGCATCATCACCGACCGGAAGGAACCGAGGAACAGGATGATGACGACGACCACGATCGCCACCGCCTCGGCGATGGTCTTGAAGACTTCCTCGATGGAGGCCGAGATCGTCTCGGTCGAATCGTAGACGAGATCGATCGACATGCCGCGCGGGAGCGCGGCGTTGATCGCGGGCAGTTCCGCCACCACCGCGTCGGCGACTTCGAGCGGGTTCGACGCGGGCGTCGGGAAGACACCGATGAAGGTCCCGGACTCGCCGTCGATCGTCACGACCGTTTCGTGGTTCTCCGCTCCCAGCTCGATGCGCGCGACATCGCGCAGCCGCACGACCGCGTCGCCCTCGCCCCGGATCGGCAGGGTTCCGAAACCCTCGGGGCTCTGCAGCGTCGATTGCAGCGTGATCGCCGTCGCGGTGAATTCGTTCTCGGTCTTTCCCGGCGCGGAGAGGAAGTTCGAGTTCCGGACCGCTTCCAGCACCTCCGCCGCCGTGACCCCGCGCGCCGCGAGCGCCAGCGGGTCGAGCCAGATCCGCATCGAATAGTTCGCCGCGCCGATGATCTCGCTCTCGGCGACGCCCGGGATCGTCGACATGCGCGGCCGGATCACCCGTTCGAGATACTCGGTCAGCTGCTCCCCGTTCATGTTCGGGTTGCGCGCGACGAGATACATGAGCGCGAACTGCTGGCCGGTGCCCTTGACGATCGACGGGTCCTCGGCGCCCTCGGGGAGTTCGCCCCGGACCTGCTGCACCTTGGCGAGCACCTCGGTCAGCGCGGCATCCGGATCGGAGCCGAGCCGCATATGGACCTGGATGATGCTGACCGACGGCGTCGATTGCGAGGTGACGTAGTCGATGTTCTCCGTCGTGGCGACCGCGGCCGCGAGCGGCGCGGTGATGAACCCCTGGATGAGATCGGGCGGCGCGCCCTGGTAGACGGTGGTCACGGTGACGACCGTCTCCTCGACCTCCGGATATTCGCGGATCGCGAGGTTGAAGATGCCGTAGAAGCCGAGCAGCAGCATGAAGGCGGCGAGCACGCTCGACAGGACCGGCCGGCGGATGAAGAGCTCGCTCAGGTTCATGGCGCCGTCCTCACTGCCCGATCGGCTCGAAGGCGGCGGCGGTGGGGTCGATCGTGTTGTCGATCCGGACCGGCGCGCCCTGGAACAGGCGGTTCTGCCCGGCCGTCACGACGGTGTCACCCGGCGACAGCCCCCCGGTCACCTCGACGCGCCCGAGCGAGCGGCGGCCGATCTGGACGAAGACCTGCTCGACCGTCATCTTCTTTTCCTCGCCCTCACCTTCCTCATGCACGACATAGACGCTGTCGCCATAGAGCGTGGAGGTCACGGCGGTCTGCGGCAGGGCGATCACGTTCTGCTCGGCCGGAAGCTCGACGCGGACGCGGAGAAACTGCCCCGGGTTCAGCGAGGCGCCGGGATCGTCCACCTCGGCCCGCACCGTGACGAGGCGGCTGTTCGGGTCGATGCGCGGCTCGATCCCGATGACCCGGCCGCCGAGCGAGATATCGCCGACCTCCGAGGAGGCGGTCACCGGCAGACCGATACGGACCAGCCGGCCCTGCTGTTCGGAGACCGAGAAATCGACCCGCATCGCCTTCAGATCCTGCAGGGTCGCGTAGACCGTCCCGGTCGGGAGATACTGGCCGACATCGATCTGCGGAATGCCGGCGGTACCCGCGAACGGGGCGCGCAGCGCCTTCTGCCGCGTCACGGCCGTCAGCTTCTCGACCTCCGCCCGGGCGCTGGCCGCGCTCGCCTGCGCCTCGTCGAGATCGTTCGCCGCCGTGACGCCGCGCGCCTGCAGGGTCCGCTGCCGCTCGAGCTGGATTTCGCTGAGGTTCAGGGTCGCGCCGGCGGCGGCGAGATCGGCCTGTTCGATGGCGTCGTCGAGCTGAACAAGAATCTGCCCGGCCTCGACCTCGTCATTGGCCTGGAAGCGGATCTCCTTCACGATGCCCGGCGTCTCCACGCCGAGCTCAACCCCCTGTTTCGCCCGCGCGGTGCCAATCGCCTCGATGCCCGGCATCCAGCCGCCCGCCTCCACTTCCATGGTGGAAACCGTCACCGGGTCCGGCTGACGGTTGGCGAAGAACTCGCCGATCATCTTCGAGCGGAAGAGGTTGAAGCCGACGATGCCGCCGACGACGAGGCCAAGCAGGATGACCGCGATGATGAGTCTCTTGATCAACCGACGCCCAACCCCACCCGTCCACGCGAACCGCCGCTGGCGCGCCGGTGGCCGCATCGAAGACCCACAAACGGAACGCGAACTCGCGGGCGCTCGATCGCGCCGCGTCGCGGGCGTCGATGGCCCGCTCCCACATCCGTGGGCATTCCTGCGCGGTTTTGACCGCGCGGTCAAGCCTCCAACCACGTGACTGCGAACGCCCTGAGGTTGTCCGGACCCGAGACTCAGGTTTCCTCGGCGCCGAGCACGGCGCGGATGGCGCGCAGCGTCGGCAGGGCATCGCGCAGGCGGCCCGGCCCGAGTTCCTCGAGCAGGTCATCGAAGACCGGGGCCATCGCGAGTACTGCCCTATCGCGCGCCGATTGCCCCGCCGGGCTCAGGCCCACCCACTTGCGGCGTGCGTCGTCCCAGTCGGGACGGATGTGAACGTAGCCCGCCGCGTCGAGCTTGCGCAGCGTATTGGTCATCGCGCCCTTGGTCACATGGAAGATCCGGGCAAGCTGCGCCGGCGTCTTCTCGCCGCCGAGCCGGGCGAAATGGTTCAGCACCATGAAATGCGACAGCTCCATGCCGCGGGGCAGCGCGCGCTGGAGCCGACCCCTCGCCAGTTGCTCGATCATCACGATCTCGCTGAAGAACACGATCACCATCGGATCGCGCGGCGATTCGACGGGTGGGGCCCGGTTGCCCCGGCTCACGAGGTCGCGCGGTCGGTGGGTCCGTGACTGGCCGGACCCTGAGCGCCCGGCCGGGCGAAGCTCCGGTCGTGGCGGAGTTGCGGTACCATGTCCCGGACCTTCGCGACCTCGGTCAGGTCGAGCTCCCCGAAGATCACCCCCGGCCCGTCCGGCGCCTCGGCGATGATCTCGCCCCAGGGTCCGACGATCAGGCTGTGGCCATAGGTCCGCCGGTCCGGCCCCTCGGTCGTGACGTGGTGGCCCGACTGCGCGGCGGCGAGAACGAAACAGCCGGTCTCGATCGCGCGGGCGCGGAGCAGCGTCTGCCAGTGGGCGCGGCCCGTCGGCACGGTGAAGGCCGCTGGCACCGTGATGATGTCGGCTCCCTCCTGCGCGAGCACGCGGTAGAGCGCGGCGAAGCGCATGTCGTAACAGATCGTGAGCCCGAGCCTCGCCTCTGGAAGATCGGCGATCACCGCTTCGGTTCCCGGCCGGAAGGCGGCGGATTCGCGATAGGATTCGCCCTTCTCCAGCGCCACGTCGAACATGTGGATCTTGTCGTAGCGCGCGGCGATCCCGCCGTCCGGCGCGATCAGGAAGGAGCGGTTCGCGAAGCGGCCGTCCTCGTCGTGGGTCAGGATAGCGAGGCTGCCGATCACGAGCCAGATGCCGCGCTCCGCCGCGACGTCGCGGAGCCGCGCCAGCGTCGGGTCGTCCTCCTCGTGGCGCAGCATCGCCTTCTGACGGGCGCGGCTGGAGGAGACGATATTGGTGACTTCCGGGGTGACGACGAGGCTGGGGCCGCCACCCGCCGCCCTTCGCACCAGATCCTCGGTGACGCGGAGGTTCGCTGCGGGATCGTCGGAGGAACAGAGCTGGACGAGGGCTACGCGCATCGGATGACCTCAGCTCGCTTCGAGCAGCGGATCGAGTTCGCCCGCGCGCTCGAGGGCGTTCAGATCGTCGAACCCGCCGATATGCCGGTCGCCGATGAAGATCTGCGGCACGGTGCGGCGGCCCCGGGCGCGTTCGGTCATCTCGGCGCGCCGCCCGGGCTCGGCGGCGACGTTGACCTCCTGAAAACTCGCGCCCTTGGCGGTCAGGAGCCGCTTCGCGGCCATGCAATAGCCGCAGGTCGGAGTCGTATACATGAGGATCGCGGGCATCGGCGGTATCCTGACAGTCTCACGCAGCATGATGAAACTATATAGACCCGCCCTCCGCGAACGCAACGCGCGCGAGGACAAGGACATCGACCCGGGCGGCGCCCGCGGCGCGCAACGCCTCCGCTCCGGACGAGAGCGTGGCGCCGGAGGTGAGCACATCGTCGATCAGCAGGATCGATCGCCCATCGACTCGGGCGGCATGGCGGGGCGTCACGACGAAGGCGCCCGCCTGATTTCGCGCGCGCGCCGTCCAGTCCATCTTTTCCTGCGGCGTGGTGAAGCGCCGGCGCGTGAGAAGATCCGGCACCATCTCGCGATCCGAGCGGCGCGCCAGCGCACGGGCGAGTTCGGCCGACTGGTTGTAGCGCCGCCGCAGCAGGCGACGCCAGTGGAGCGGCACCGGGGCGACGATCTCGGCGCGTGCCAGCAGCGCCCGACCGGCGGGCAGCATCCATTGCGCGAGCGCGTCGCGCATGTCGAGCCGGTCGCCGTGCTTGAAGGCGAGCACCGCCCGCCGCGCCGCGCCGCCGTAGAGCACCGCCGCCGCCCCCGCGTCCCAGGCGGGCGGACGCCGGAGGCAGGGGTCGCAGGTGTCCACGGCATCGGAGACGAAGGCATCCGGCGCCGTCGCATCGCCGATCAAAGGCACGCCGCATTTCCCGCAGGCGGCGCCGGTGATGAAATGGGTATCCCGCCAGCAGGCTCCGCAGAGCCCCCGCGCGCCGTCCGTCCGGTCGCCGCAGGCGAGGCAGCGCGGTGGATAGAGCGTGTTCAGGAGCGGGGTGATGATCGGGGTGAGGACCGGCGTGAGCATCGCGCCGATCGGGTCCGTCACCGGCCCGATCACGGCGGATTTGAGCACCCGAAGCATGGCATTCCCTCCCGGTCTCGCCTATGGGTCGCCTTCGTGAGGTAACCCGATGCCAACGCCGCCAGCCCTGTTCGATCCCGAACTGCTCGCCCACCGACGCGCTCGCGCGGCGGCTGGGGAACCGGCCGAGTTCCTGCGCGAACTGGCCGCGGCGGAGATCTCAGAAAGGCTGAGCGAGGTTAACAGGCGCTTTCAGGCGCCGGTGATCATCGGGCCGCGGGGCGCGCTCTGGGCGGAGGCGCTCGGCCTGCCGGGCGCGCGGCTGATCCCGGACGCGGAGGTGCTCGATCTCGCTCCGGGCGAGGCGGATCTCATCGTGCACGCGCTGGCGCTGCACTGGGCCAATGACCCGGTCGGCCAGCTCGCCCAGGCGCGCCGCGCGCTTCGACCGGACGGGCTGTTCATCGGCGCGCTCTTCGCCGGGGAGACGCTCTGGGAATTGCGCCAGGCGCTCGCCGACGCGGAGGTGGCGGTGACGGGCGGGCTCAGTCCCCGCGTGGCGCCGATGGGCGAGATCCGCGATCTGGGCAGCCTCCTGCAGCGCGCCGGCCTCGCCCTGCCCGTCGCCGACTCGCAGCGCCTGCCGGTCAGCTACGCGACCATGATCCATCTGATGCGCGACCTGCGCGCCATGGGGGAGACGAGCGTGCTGCGCGACCGGAGCCGCGAGCCGATGTCGCGCGCGCTGCTCGCACGGGCGGCGGAGATCTATGCCGAGCGGTTCGGCGACGGGGGGGGCCGCGTGGAGGCGACCTTCGAGATCGTTTACCTGACCGCCTGGGCGCCGTCGCCCGGACAACAGAAGCCTCTCCGCCCGGGCTCCGCCGCCGCCCGGCTCGCCGACGCGCTCGGCACCGAGGAACGGAGCGCGGGCGAACACGCGGGCGGGACCGGCGCGGGCGGGACCGGCGCGGGTGGGACCGGCGCGGGTGGGACCGGCGGCGGGCGCCCGACGAAACCGGGGGAACAGGACAAGGCATGACCGAGACATCGAAACCCGGCGAGGGGACGCCCGGCGGCCGCCTCGCCTTCGCACCTTCGAACCATCCCACCGTCCCGCCCGCGCGGGTCGGGGTCATTCTCGCCAATCTCGGCACCCCGGATGCGACCGATTACTGGTCGATGCGGCGCTATCTCAACGAATTCCTGTCCGACCAGCGGGTCATCGATTACCCGCGCTGGAAGTGGCAGCCGCTCCTGCAACTCGTCATCCTGTCGCGCCGGCCGTTCTCCTCGGGCAGGAACTACGCCGGGATCTGGGACAAGGAGCGGAACGAAAGCCCGCTTCTGACCATCACCCGGGCGCAGACCGACGCGGTCGCCCGCGCGCTCCGCGAGGCACATGGCGAGCGGATCGTGGTCGATTTCGCGATGCGCTACGGCAATCCCTCGACCGAGTCGGTGATCGCGAAACTGGTCGACCAGGGCTGTGACCGGATCGTGTTCTTTCCGCTCTATCCGCAATACGCGGCGCCGACGACGGCGACGGCGAACGATCAGGCGTTCCGCGCGCTGATGAAGCTGCGCTGGCAGCCGGCATTCCGCACGGTTCCGGCCTATTACGACGATCCGCTCTATATCGACGCGCTGGCCCGGTCGGTCGAGCGGGCCTATGGCGGGCTCGCCAACCGGCCGGAGATGCTGCTCACCAGCTACCACGGCATGCCGGAGCGCTATCTCAGCGAAGGCGACCCCTATCACTGCCAGTGTCAGGCGACGACGCGGCTCCTGCGCGAGCGGCTCGGCTTCGCGGCGGAAGAGGTGCGTGTGACCTTCCAGTCGCGGTTCGGGCCCGAGGAATGGCTGAAGCCCTACACCGTCGAGGAGGTGGCACGGCTCGCCCGGGAAGGCACGAAGCGGATCGCGGTGGTGGCGCCCGCCTTCTCCGCCGATTGCGTCGAGACGCTCGAGGAGATCCAGGGCGAGATCCGCCACGCCTTCGAGGGCGCGGGCGGCGAGGAGTTCACCTATATCCCCTGCCTCAACGACGAGGAGGCCCACATCAGGGCGCTGGTTTCGATCCTCGATCGGGAACTCGCGGGCTGGTTGTGAGTTTACCCGTCAGTCATGGGATCAGGGCCATGGGGCCCGGGCATGGGATACAAGGCAAGCGGCCAAGGCCGCGGGAGGCGGACGCGCCTCCGAAACGAGGAAGCGGACCGAGGGGAACCGGTCCGCTTCCTTCTTTTCGGCATTCGGGTGTCGGAGGATTCCAGACGGAGAGACTTCAGACGGCCTCGGGCGCGGGCAGAGTCTCGACGTTGCGGATCATCCCGGCATGGAAGGGATGGTCGCCACGGCGGATCGGTTGCCCGCGGTAGAGCTTGCGCCCGTCGCGCACCAGCACATCGCCGTTCGCGAGCGATTCCACGAATTCACCCTGAATCGAAACACAACTGGAGACCCGGATCGTCTGGTACAGCATCTTTTTCCACCCTGGAAATCTTGTTCTTGAAGTTGAACTTACGGGAAGAGCGCACCAGTGTCACGGAAATTTCGCAGAATTTCCACCAAAGGTTGTACCGACTAAAGTAGGTCACGCAGCACGGGGACGATCGGCAGATCGGCCGGCGGCATCGGATAGTCGCCGAGATCGCGCGCGCGAACCCATTTGAGCGCCTTGTGTTCGTGGATGCTCGGAACGCCCTCCCAGCGGCGGCATACGAACAATGGCATCAGCAAATGAAACTCCGGATAGGCGTGGCTCACGAAAGTGAGCGGCGCGAGGCAACTGCTCCAGGTGCTGATCCCAAGTTCCTCATGCAACTCGCGGATGAGCGCTTGCTCGGGAGACTCACCATTCTCCACTTTTCCCCCGGGGAATTCCCAGAGGCCGGCGAAACTTTTTCCTACAGGCCGCTGGGCAAGCAGAACGCGTCCGTCCGAATCAACCAGCGCCGCCGCGACCACCAGAATCAGGCGCGTCGGCGTCGCGGCGCCGGGGGCCCCGGGGGCCGCGGTCACGACCGGTAGTCGGCGTTGATCTCGATGTAGCGATGCGTCAGGTCGCAGGTCCAGACCGAGGCCGCGCCCGCGCCAATTCCGAGATCGACCGAGATCACGAGGTCGGCCTGCTTCATGTAGGCCGCGCCGGCCGCCTCCGTGTAGCCGGGGCTGACCCAGCCGTTCTCCGCCACGAGAATGTCGCCGAAGCGGATCGAGAGCCTGTCGCGGTCCGCCTGTTCGCCGGCCTTGCCGACCGCCATGACGACGCGGCCCCAGTTCGGGTCCTCGCCCGCGAGGGCGGTCTTCACGAGCGGCGAATTGGCGATCGCGAGACCGACCGTCTTCGCCGCCTTGTCAGAAGCGGCGCCGGTCACGCGGATCTCGACGAACTTGGTCGCCCCTTCGCCATCGCGCACCACCTGATGGGCGAGATCGAGCATCACCCCGGAAAGCGCCTCGCGGAACAGCGCGGCGCGCGGGTCGGTCTCGCTCGTGATCCTCGCCATCGGCGCGCGGCCGGTCGCGGCCATGATCAGCGAATCCGATGTCGAGGTATCGCCATCGACGGTGATTCGGTTGAACGTCTCCTCGTTGATCGAGGAAACCATGCCCGCCAGAACCTCGCGCTCGATCGCGGCGTCGGTGAAGATGAAGACCAGCATCGTCGCCATGTCGGGCGCGATCATCCCCGATCCCTTGGCGAAGCCCGAGATCCGGACATCGGTTCCGTCTAGATCGACGAGCGCGGTCGCGCCCTTCGGGAAGGTATCGGTCGTCATGATCGCCCGCGCCGCGAGACCGGCGGCGGTCGGATCGAGCCGGTCGCGCAGCTCGCCGAGCTTCGCGGTGATCCGCTCGGCCGGCAGCGGCTCGCCGATGACGCCGGTCGAGGCGACGAAGACATGGTTCGCCGGAATGCCGAACAGCTCCGCCGTCGCATTCACCGTGCTCTCGACCGCCGCGCGGCCAACCCCGCCGGTAAAGGCGTTGGAATTGCCGGAATTGACCAGGATCGCATAGCCCCTGTCACCCGATCGCTTGCCGCCCGATCCCTTGCCGCCCGAACCGTCACGGGCCAGCGCGGCGAGATTGTCCTCGCACCAGAGCACGGGGGCGGAGCGCGTCGCGGAGCGGGTGAAGACCCCGGCGACGGTGGAACCCTCCGCCACCTCGGCCAGCATCACGTCGAGCCGGCCCTTGTAGCGCACGCCCGCCTCGACCGCGGCGAAACGCACGCCCTCGATCACGGGAAGGTCGGGGAAGCCGGACGCGGGCGCCAGCGGCGAGACCTTCGGACCGGCGGCGACCGGGGCCGACTTCTTCCTGTCCTTGGTCTTCTTTTTCTTCTTGTCCTTCGGCATCACCGGTCTCGCTTTCGTCGATCATCGTCACCGGACGCCGGGTACACCGGCCCCGCGCCCGGTGGAAGGGCTCAGTTCAGGAGGTCGGCGTCGCGAACCGCCGCCGCCGGGACCTCGCCGGCCTTGATCTCGATCTCCGCCTCGCCGCGAAGCGTTTCGAGCTTGCCCTGGAAGGCCTCCTGGCGCAGCTGCTGCTCGATCTGCGGGCGCGTCTCCTCGAGGCTCGGCGCCGCGCTCTCGCGCGTGTCGTTGAGCTTGATCAGGTGCCAGCCGAACTGGGTCTGGATCGGACCCGCGACGGCGCCCTTCTCCATGCCGACGACGGCCGTCTCGAACTCGGGAACCATCTGGCCCTGGCCGAACCAGCCGAGCGAGCCGCCCTGCCCGGCGGAACCGTCGGTCGATTTCTCCTTGGCGACCTCGGCGAAGTCCGCGCCGCCGTTGATCTCTTCGAGAACGGCGTTCGCCTCTTCCTCGGTCGCGACGAGAATATGCGAGGCATCGTATTCCGGCCGCGGCTGGAAGGCCTCCACCTGCGCGTCATATGCGGTCTGGATCGCCTCGTCGCTGACCGGCTCGCTCATGTATTGCTCGGCCACGATATTCGCGAGCGCGGCGCGGCGGTCGTTCTCGAGCTGAAGCTTGACGGCGACCGGGTCCTGGTCGGGGTCGGTCGAGAGGCTGTTGGCCAGCACCAGCTGGTCGGCGAGCTGCTGGATGAGGCCGGTCATCAGCGTCTCGTCGGGCAGGTTCTGGTACTGGGCCGGCAGCCGCTCGCGCATGGCAATCACATTGCCGAGCGTGATGTCGGTGCCGTTCACCGTAGCGACGACGGTATCGACATCGTATTCCGCGGCCGCCCCAGTGCTCTCGGGCGTGCTCTCGGCGGCGGCCTCGGGCGCCGTGGTCTCCGCGTCCTGCGCGTAAGCCGCCGGCACGAAGGCCGCGCCGGCCAGAAGGCCCGCGATCAGAAGGTTGCGCATCTGTAACTCCGTTGCTTGCCCGCTCGGGGAACGGGTCCACATGAAATCTCTCGGGGCGCGTCCCGCTACCCGGGGGGCGCCGTTGACAGGCACGGCCCACCCGCTTACATCCCTAGCCGGCTGAGCGGGGTCCGACCGCGCGCAGGGCGCAGACTTAGACGGTTCGCTATCAGTGAACAAGCTTGCCCGTCATGACAATTCGGTGGGCTGGTCGATGCGCCGAGCGGCGGGCCGGTCGGTGGCCCGGCCGGCAGGTCGGGGACAGAGGTCGGCCGGCGCGTTCGGCGCCCCGACGCCGCGATATATTTGAGGACTGAGGTTCATGCTGGGAATCGGCACGCTTGCCAAGAAGGTGTTCGGAACGCCGAACGACCGGAAGATCAAGTCCGTCCGTCACCTCGTCCAACGCATCAACGCGCTGGAGCCGGAATTCCAGGCCCTGGAAGACGAGGGGCTCATCGCCAAGACCGGGGAACTCCGCGAGCGGGTCGCCAACGGCGAAAGCCTCGACGCGCTGCTCCCCGAGGCCTTCGCCAACGCCCGCGAGGCGGCCCGCCGCGCGCTTGGGCTGCGGCCCTTCGACGTGCAGCTGATGGGCGGCATCTTCCTGCATCAGGGCAATATCTCGGAGATGAAGACCGGCGAGGGCAAGACGCTGATGGCGACGCTCCCGGTCTATCTCAATGCGCTGACCGGGCGCGGCGTCCATGTCGTCACGGTGAACGACTATCTCGCCCGCCGCGACGCGGAATGGATGAGCAAGGTCTATCACGCGCTCGGCATGAGCGTGGGCGTCGTGGTTCCGGGCATGCCCGAGACGGAGAAGAAGACCGCCTACGACGCCGATGTGACCTATGCCACGAACAACGAGCTCGGCTTCGATTATCTCCGCGACAACATGAAGTCCGATCTCGCGCAGGTGCTGCAGCGCGATCACTATTTCGCCATCGTCGATGAGGTCGACTCGATCCTGATCGACGAGGCGCGCACGCCGCTCATCATCTCGGGGCCGAGCCAGGACCGCTCCGATCTCTATCTCGCGATCGACAAGCTCATCCCCGAACTCGAGGCAAACCATTACGAGCTCGACGAGAAGGCGCGCTCCACGACGCTGACCGAGGATGGCAACGAATATCTGGAGGGCCGGCTCCGCGAGCTGAAGCTGCTTCAGGAGGGCGCCACGCTCTACGATCCGGAGAGCACGAGCCTCGTCCATCACGTGACCCAGGCGCTCAGGGCGCATGTGCTGTTCAAGAAGGACAAAGACTATATCGTCCGCGACGACGAGATCATGCTGATCGACGAGTTCACCGGCCGCATGATGTCGGGCCGGCGGCTCTCGGACGGGCTGCACCAGGCGATCGAGGCCAAGGAAGGCGTCTCGATCCGCCCCGAGAACGTGACGCTGGCGAGTGTCACCTTCCAGAACTACTTCCGCCTCTACGAAAAGCTCGCGGGGATGACCGGCACGGCGGCGACAGAGGCGGAGGAGTTCTTCGAGATCTACAAGCTCGGCGTGGTCGAGGTGCCGACCAACAGGCCGGTGATCCGCAAGGACCACGACGATCAGGTCTATCGCACCGCGCGCGAGAAATATGAGGCGATCGTCGCCGAGATCAGGCGCGCGCATGAGGCGGGCCAGCCGATCCTGGTCGGCACCACTTCGATCGAGAAATCCGAGATGCTGTCCGGCCTGCTCAGGAAGGACAACATTCCGCATAACGTGCTGAACGCCCGCTATCACGAGCAGGAGGCCCGGATCATCGCCGAGGCCGGCGTGCCCGGCGCGGTGACAATCGCGACGAACATGGCCGGACGCGGGACCGACATCCAGCTTGGCGGCAATGTCGAGATGCATGTGATCGACGCGCTCGAACAGGACGAGCGCGGGGCCGATCCGAGCGCGATCCGCGAGACGGTCGAGACCGAGGTGGCGCAGCGCAAGGATCAGGCGCTCGGCGCGGGCGGCCTCTATGTCCTCGCCACCGAACGGCACGAGAGCCGGCGCATCGACAACCAGCTCCGCGGCCGTTCCGGCCGTCAGGGCGACCCGGGGCGCACGAATTTCTACCTCAGCCTCGAAGACGACCTGATGCGGATCTTCGGCTCCGACCGGCTCGATTCGATGCTCGGCAAGCTCGGGATGAAGGAAGGCGAAGCGATCATTCATCCTTGGGTGAACAAGGCGCTCGAAAAGGCCCAGGGCAAGGTCGAGGCGCGCAACTTCGACATCCGCAAGAACCTCCTGAAGTTCGACGACGTGATGAACGATCAGCGCAAGGCGATCTTCGCCCAGCGCCGGGAGATCATGGAGGCGAGCGATGTTTCCGAGGTCGTGCTCGACATGCGCCATCAGGTCATCGACGATCTGGTGCACGAGCATATCCCGCCCCGCGCCTACGCGGACCAGTGGGAGACCGAGGGGCTCCGGACCAAGATCCGCGAGGTCTTCGGGATCGACGCCGACATTCCGGCCTGGGCCGATGAGGAAGGCGTCGATGACGAGCAGATCCGCGAACGCCTGACCCGCGCGGTCGACGATCTGATGCGCGAGAAGCTCGACCGCTACGGGCCCGAGACCATGCGCCAGATCGAGAAGCAGGTCCTTCTGCAGACGATCGATCAGAACTGGCGCGAGCATCTGGTCACGCTCGAGCATCTGAGGAGCGTGGTCGGCTTCCGCGGCTATGCGCAGCGCGATCCGCTGAACGAATACAAGTCCGAGGCGTTCCAGCTTTTCGAGGGGCTGCTGAACCGGCTTCGCACCGAGGTTTCCCGCATGCTCGCCCATGTGCAGATCATGACCGAGGCCGAGCAGCGCGCAATGGTCGCCGAGATGCAGAACCGCGCGCAGGCGGCGCAGGGCCAGCGGGCCGAGGGCGCAGCGACGAACCCCATGCCGGCCCCCGTGCCGAACCCCGCGTCGCCTCCCCCCGCGGAGCCCGCCTCCCCGGCGGAGAGCACGGCGGAAGCCGGAGCACGGCGCCAGCCGGCGCTCGCCGTGGCCGGTGGCGCCGAGGCGCAGACTCTCGCGAGCGGCATCGATCCGGAGGACGAGTCGACCTGGCATCGCAGCGGACGGAACGATCCCTGCCCCTGCGGGTCGGGCAAGAAGTACAAGCACTGCCACGGCCGGTTCTGATCCAAAAGCCGTGCGCGGGGAGTGTCGGGCGACGGAGGTTCGCCCCGCGCCCCTCGCGCCCCCGGGGACCGGCGGTCAGCCGAAGGAGCGCGCAATGGCCGAACCCTCGTCGGGCGACATCGACCGCTACCTCGCCTTCTTCCGCGCCGCCGAGGCGCTCAAGGACACGATGCGGAGCGGGCACACGCGTCTCGGACGCCGCGAGAGCACGGCGGAGCACAGCTGGCGGCTCTGCCTGATGGCCCTCGCGCTCGGACCCGAACTCGACGGGATCGACACGGGACGGCTGATCGAACTCCTGATCGTGCACGACCTCGGCGAAGCGGTCCGGGGCGACATTCCCGCGCCCGAGCAGACCGGCGACAAGAACGAGGAGGAGCGCCGGGATCTCCTCGCCCTGCTCGCTCCGCTACCCGAACCCGCCCGCGCGCGCATCCTCGCACTCTGGGACGAGTACACCTCCATGGAAACGCCGGAAGCGCGGCTCGCGAAGGGCCTCGACCGGCTGGAGACGGTGCTTCAGCACACGCAGGGTCAGAACCCGGCCGGTTTCGACATCGGCTGGAATCTCACCTATGGACGGGCGCATACCGACGCTCATCCGCTGATCGCGGCGCTGCGCGCGCCGGTCGACGCGGAAACCGAGCGTCTTGCGCGGGAGCAGGCCGGATGAGCGCGGAGCAGGACATGGATCTCGAACGCTTCATCGCCGCGCAGGCGCCCGTCTGGACCGCGGTCGAGGCGGAACTGACCCGGGGCGCGAAGCGGAGCCACTGGATGTGGTTCATCTTTCCCCAGATCGCCGGGCTCGGCCGCAGCGCGATGTCGGTGCATTACGCGCTCGGGAGCCTCGACGAGGCGCGCGCCTACCTCGCGCATCCGATTCTCGGCGCGCGACTGCGCCGGGCGACCGAGCTGATGCTGACCCACGCCGGACAGCCGGCCGAACGGATCCTCGGCGGGATCGACGCTGTCAAGTTCCGCTCCTCCATGACGCTCTTCGCCGCCGCCGCCCCGTCCGAGGCGTTGTTCGGGGACGCCCTCGACAGCTTCTTCGCCGGCGCGCCCGATCCCGCGACGCTCGCGCGCATCTGACCCGCGCGCGGGCATCCGGCGGAGCACTCGCGCAAGCTTTGGGCGGACCCCCGCCCACGGGGAAGTTTTTCGGCCTCACCCGCCACCCCGTTCTGGCCCCCGCGCGCCCCGAAATGGTATGGATCGGACGGGCTTCCGCCATCTGTCCCGGGGAAGCCCCGACGTCTTGGGGGTACAAGGTTAACGTGGTTGCTCGGTTCTCGACGGTTTCCCTCATGCGCGAGGAGCCCGACGTGGTGGCGCGATTCGTCAGCTACTACCACGACCTCGGCGCGGAGATGGTTCTCATCTATCACGACGGTCCGGCCGATCATCTGACAGCGCTCAATGATGCACGAACCCGGATCATCGCCTGCGACGACGCGTTCTGGGACCGGGTGGGCGGCCGCCCGCCGGGCCTCGAGGAACGCCAGGCGGCCGTCTTCGCCAATGGCACGGCGCATTGCGAGACCGACTGGGTGCTGCTCTGCGACGGCGATGAATTCGTCTTCGGCGACCGTCCGGTGGAACAGTTCCTGGACTGGGTGCCCGAGACGGTCGATTCGGTCAGGCTGCGTACCGCCGAGGCGGTCTGGGGGCCCGGCGACGACGTGGACACCCCCTTCGGCTGCACCTGGTTCCGGGTGCCCTGGACCAACCTCCGTCTCTGGAAGTTCGGCCGGCGCTTCGTCTACGGGCGCAAGAGCCGGTTCTTCCGCCAGGGGCTGGTCGCGCATGTCTCCGGCAAGCAGTTCCTGAGGACCGGCCGGCGCTATACCCGCATCGGCAATCACTATACCGAGCGCGACGGCGCACGGATCACCGTCTGGTCGCACGAACTCGGCCGGGGCGGCGAGGGCATGTACCTCGGGCATTTCGACGCGATCGGCTTCGGCCGCTGGCGGAAGAAATGGGCGCAGCGCATCAGCCGCGAAACCCAGACCAGCCGCATGGCGAATACCCGCGCGGCGCAGATGGACCTCGTCGCGAGGGCGATCCGCAAGGGCGAGGGCGCGGCGCGCAGGGTCTTCCTCGACCTCTACGCGCTGACGCCCTGGCAGGCGCGGATTCTGACCCGCCTCGGCTATGTCTTCCAGCGCGACATCTTCCGGCGATCGCAGCGCCGGGCCGACGCGGGCTGACCGGGACTTTCGTCGGGGGGCCGTTTGCGCGGCGGCGCGCCGGGTATAGGCTGCCGGCGGGAGGACGCCATGAGACACATCTTCGGATTCGCCGCCTGCCTCGGCGCGGCATTGCTCTGCGTAGGGCTGTCTGGCGCGGCCGCCCTGGCCGAGACGCCGGTGCTGCGCATCGCAGCTCAGAAATCCGGCACCGTGAACTGGGAGCTCGAGACCATTACCGCGAACGGGCTCGACGAGAAGAACGGGTTCGAACTCGAGGTCATGGACGTGGCCGGCAGCGCGGCGGGTCAGGTGGCCTTCCAGGGCGGCGAGGCGGATGCGATGGTCTCCGACTGGATCTGGGTCGCCCGCCAGCGCGCGGAAGGCGAGGATTACGTCTTCATCCCCTATTCGCGCACCGTCGGCGGTCTCATGGTCCCGGCCGACAGCCCGGCGCGCACGCTCGCCGATCTTCGGGGCGCGAAAGTCGGCGTGGCGGGCGGGCCGCTCGACAAGAGCTGGATCCTGATGCGCGCCTATACCGAGAAGGAATACGGCTTCGATCTCGCCGACGAGACCGAGCAGGTCTTCGGCGCCCCGCCGCTGATCGCCGAGGTGGCCCAGCGGGGTGAGGTCGGCGGGGCGATCAACTTCTGGCATTTCCTCGCCAAGATGAAGGTCGCGGGGATGCGCGAGCTTGTCGGCGTCTCGGAAGTCGCCGAGGCGCTCGGTCTCGATCCGGAGACGCCGCTGCTCGGCTATGTGATCCGGGGCGAACTCCTGCGCGACAATCCCGATCTCGTGGACGGCTTCGCCACCGCCTCGCGCGCGGCGAAGGACCTGCTCGCCAATGATCCCGCCGCCTGGGAAGGTATCCGCCCGATGATGAACGCGGCCGACGACGCCGAATACGAGGCGCTGAAGGCGGGCTTCATCGCCGGAATCCCGGCCGCGGGTCCGGTCAACGAGGCGGCCGCCGGCCGGATGCTCGGCCTCATGGCCGAGATCGGCGGCGCCGAACTGGTGGGCGGCGCGACCACGCTGCCAGAGGGGCTCTTTGTCCAGCCCGGCAGTTGACCGCGCGAAAGGGATCGCCGGAACCGGAACCGGGTCCGGACCTGCCGGGCGCGCCCGCCGTGCCGCCGGGGGGAGCGGCGGGCCCTGGGTCGCGCTCGGCTCCATCGCTCTGCTCCTCGCCGTCTGGTCGGTCGCGGCGCTCACGCAGGCCGACACGCGCATCCTGCCCGGGCCCTGGATCGTCGGGCCGCTCATCTGGCGCGAGCTCATCGCCGGGCCGATGCTCTTCGACATCGGCTGGACGCTCTGGCGCGTCGCGCTCTCCTTCTCGCTCGCCATGGCGATCGGCGCCGGGATCGGGATCGCCATGGGGCGCAGCCCGAGGCTCGACCGATGGCTCGATCCCTGGCTCATCTTCTTCCTGAACCTGCCCGCGCTCGTCCTGATCGTGCTCGCCTATCTCTGGATCGGGCTCAACGAGACGGCGGCGGTGCTCGCGGTCGCGGCGAACAAGGTCCCGACGGTGATCGTGACGATGCGCGAAGGCGCGCGGGCGCTCGACCCGAAGCTCGCCGACATGGCGCGCGTCTTTCGCATGTCGCGCCTCGCCCGCCTGCGGCATGTCGAGGCGCCGCAGCTCGCGCCCTATTTCGCCGCCGCCGGAAGGTCGGGGATCGCGCTCATCTGGAAGATCGTGCTGGTGGTCGAGTTCCTCGGCCGCTCCAATGGCGTGGGGTTCAAGATCCACATGTATTTCCAGCTCTTCGACGTGGCGATGGTGCTCGCCTACGCGCTGAGCTTCGTCGGGGTCATGCTGATCATCGAGGCGGCGCTGTTCCGCCCCTGGGAACGTTGGGCCACGCGATGGCGGCGCCGGTGATCGCGCTCGACCTCCGGTCGAAAGCCTTCGGCGCACGGGAGGTTCTCGGGCCGATCTCGCTCGCGATCGCGCCGGGCGAGACGGTGGCCCTCACCGGTCCCTCGGGCGCGGGCAAGACGACCCTGCTCCGCATCCTGGCCGGGCTCGACCGCGCGTTCGACGGTACGCTCACAGCGCCGGAACGGATCGCGATCGTGTTCCAGGAACCGACGCTGCTGCCCTGGCGCGATGCGCGGGCGAACATCCGGCTGACCACCGGGGTCGGCGCCGAGACGGCGGAACGGCTGCTCGGCGAGGTGGGGCTCCGGGGCCGGGGCGACGCCTACCCCGGCCAGCTTTCCCTGGGACAGCAGCGGCGGCTGGCGCTCGCCCGTGCGCTGGCGGCGGAGCCGGAACTGCTGCTGCTCGACGAGCCCTTCGTCTCGCTCGATCCGGCGCTGGTCGAGGAGATGCTGGAACTGACCGCGCGGGCGCTGGCGCGACGGGAGACGGCGAGCGTCTTCGTGACCCACGCCCGCGCCGAGGCCGAACGGCTCGCCGACCGCGTCCTGACCCTCGGCGGCGACCCCGCCCGCGTCGTCTCCGAAGAAATCGTAGGCGAAACTTCGGCCCACCGCCCCTAGGACTGCGCCCTCAGAACGGCACCGGCGAATCGAACTCGACCGGCGCACCGCCCTCCGGATGCCGGAAGCCGATCCGGGCCGCGTGCAGCTGCAACCGGTTCGCCGCCGCCAGCGCCTCCGGCGGGGCATAGAATCGGTCGCCGAGGATCGGGTGGCCGAGGCTCAGAAGATGCACCCGCAGCTGATGGCTGCGCCCGGTCAGCGGGTGGAGTTCGACCCGGGTCGCCGCCGCCTCGCGTGCGAGCACGCGCCATTCGGTCAGCGCGGGCTTGCCGCGGTCGTGGCAGACCATCTGCAGCGGCCGGTTCGGCCAGTCGCAGATCAGCGGCAGGTCGATCCGCCCCTCCTCCTCCGCGATCCGCCCCGCGACGCGCGCGACATAGGTCTTCGACACCCGCCGCCGCTCGAACTGCATGCCCAGATGACGCTGCGCGCGCTTCGTCCGGGCGAAGACCATGAGGCCCGAGGTGTCGCCATCCAGCCGATGCACCAGAAGCGCCTCGGGATGATCGGCCCGGAGCCGCGCTTCGAGGCAGTCCTGGGGCCCCGGCGGCTTCGCCGGAACCGAGAGCAGCCCCGAGGGCTTGTCAACGACCAGAAGCGCCGCGTCGGCATGGACGAGGCGATAGGTCTCGCGCGGCGGCTCCGGCGGGCTGAGCGCGAAGCCGCTGGCGCGTCCCGGCGCCTCAGGGGAGGAGCGCGCCGGTGGCATCCGTCCCCTCGGGATAGGGCAGGTCGGAGACCGCGACCGACCCCGGCTCGGTCGCGGCGAAGATCGCGTCGAGATCGAGCGTCGCATAGCCGGTGCGGTGCGCGTAGTCTGCGATCATCAGGCGGTTGTTGGTCAGATCCTTGAGCGCGGCCCACTGGGTGTAGTCCGACACCACCTGGTCGCCCACCTTGCTTTGCGCGACGCCCATCGGAATGTCGACCGTGTTCAGGATATGCGCGACGGCCTGAATCGCCTCCTCCCCGGTCTCGGGCTGCGAGATCGCCTGGCGCAGGAAGGCGGCGCGGATGAAGCGGGAGGGCGGCGTGTAATCGCCCGGCAGACCGCGAACGCCGCCGCCCTGCCCGAGCGCCGTCACATTCACATCGCCGATGGTCCGGCTCTGGACGCCCTCGGTCGAGAGATCGAGATAGTTGCGCGCGTTCAGGAGATGCCAGTCATAGGGCGGCGCGTTGGTCAGCACATGGGCGACATTGTCGTGAATCCGCAACTCCCCGCCCAGGTATTCGACCACGATCCCGTCGCCCGACCGGTCGGTGAAGATCATGTGCAGCGTCGGGGGCGTCGGCCCGGTCGGGAGCGACGGATCGGTCCAGAGCCTGATTTCCGGCAATGCCGCGCGCACCTCCGCGACGCTGCCCAGGGTCCCGAGCACCCAGGCCCCGAAGCCAAGGATCGAGACATAGGCGTCGTCCTCCGGCGTCACGGTCTGATATTCGGTGAAACCCGGCAGGAAGTTCCCGCTCACGCCGAGGCCGGCATCGTTCTGGCCCTCGACGATCGCGCCGCCCGGGATGATATCGGCGCTCACCCCCACGAAGGCATGCGTGGTCGTGACCTTGTGCTCCGGCAGGCCGAGGTCCGGGGGCGCGGTCAGCGTGAGCTCGGTCCCCTTCGGCACGCTCTTGAGCGTCCATTTCATGTCGAACGCCCATTCCATCGTGCGGCCCGCGATCACGGTGCGGTCGGCGGCGGTGATATCGACGGCGGTGCAGGCCAGGGCCTGACCCGCCAGGGCGAGCAGGCCGAGGCTGGCGGCGAGCGTTCGTAGCATCGGGCGTCTCCTTCGCACGTTCGTCATGCGATATACGACGACGACGCACGCGGGAGGAGCCGCTAGCCGCGGCCCGCGGCGAGAGAGCGCAGCAACCCGGCGGTGGAGCCGTCCTTGCCGGCGGCGTCCCCCTCGCCCTTCACGAGCGGCAGGAGCGCGGTGGCGAGTTCCTTGCCAAGCTCCACCCCCCACTGGTCGAAGGAGTTGATGTCCCAGATCACGCCCTCGACGAAGACCCGGTGCTCGTAGAGCGCCACGATCCGCCCGAGCGTATGGGGATCGAGCTTCGTATAGATGAGCGTGGTCGAGGGCCGGTTGCCCGGGAAGACCTTGTGCGGCGCGAGGGCCGGGTCCTTGACCGTCTTCTCGGCGGCTGCGAGATCGCGGCCGAGCATCAGCGCCTCCGACTGCGCGAGGCAGTTGGCGATCAGGAGCTGGTGATGCTCCGCGAGATCCTTCTCGTGTCCATTCGCCGCCACCATGAACTCGCAGGGGATCACATTCGTGCCCTGGTGGATCAGCTGGTAGAAGGCGTGCTGTCCGTTGGTGCCCGGCTCGCCCCAGACGATCGGGCCGGTAGGACGTGCCACCGGATCGCCCGCGAGCGTGACGCCCTTGCCGTTCGATTCCATGTCAAGCTGCTGGAGATAGGCGGGCAGCCGGCTCAGCCGCTGGTCATAGGGTAGGACGGCGCGCGAGGCGTAGCCGAGCACGTCGCGGTGCCAGATACCGACGAGCGCGAGCAGGACGGGCATGTTCTCCGCGAGCGGCGCCTCGACGAAATGCCGGTCCATCGCATGGGCGCCGGCGAGGAAGTCGAGGAAGTTCTCCGGGCCGACCGCGATCATCACCGGCAGGCCGACCGCGCCCCAGACGGAGTACCGCCCGCCGACCCAGTCCCAGAAGCCGAAGACGCGCGAGGAATCGATCCCGAAGGCCGCGGTCTTGTCGAGCGCGGTGGAGACGGCGGCGAAATGCTGGTCCGCCGCCGCCCCGAGGGTCTCGGCCGCCCAGGCCTTCGCGGTCCGGGCATTGGTCATCGTCTCGATCGTCGTGAAGGTCTTGGAGGCGACGATGAAGAGCGTGCGCGCCGGGTCGAGATCCTTCAGCACGTCATGGATATGCGCGCCATCGACGTTCGAGACGTAATGCGCGCGCGGCCCGTCGGCGTAGGGCGCGAGCGCGAGCGTCGCCATCACCGGGCCGAGGTCCGAGCCGCCGATGCCGATATTGACCACGTCGGTGAAGGGCCGCCCGTCGGAGGCCGCGATCGAGCCGTCGCGGACGCCGTTCGCGAAGGCGGCCATCCGGCCCAGCACCTCGTTGACGGCGGGCATCACATCCTCGCCGTCCACCATCACCGGCGTATCGGAGCGGTTGCGGAGCGCGGTGTGCAGGACGGCGCGATCCTCGGTCAGGTTGATCTTGTCGCCCCGGAACATCGCATCGCGCTTCGCCGGAACCCCGCTCGCCTCGGCGAGTTCGAGCAGGCGGCTCAGCCCTTGGGCGTCGAGATTGACCTTCGAGAAATCGAGCAGCATGTCGCCGAGCGACACTGAGAATGTGCTGAACCGGTCCGGATCGCTCTCGAAGAGCGTTGTGATCCGGCGATCCCCCGCCTCGGCGCCCGCCTTGTCGAGCGCCTCCCAAATCTTCTCGACCATCTTGGGCTTACCCCCTGCTGAGCTTGCTCGCGTCGCTGGCCAGGGACTCGATCTCGTCCCACTTGCCGCCCGCCATCAGTTTCTTGTCCACGACCCAGGAGCCGCCGACGCACATGACGTTCGGAAGCGACAGATAGTCGGGGGCGTTCGACAGGCTGATCCCGCCGGTCGGGCAGTAGTTCATCTGCGGCAGCGGGCCGCTGAACCCCTTGAGCGCCTTCGCGCCGCCGTTCACCTCGGCCGGGAAGAACTTCGCCACGTCATAGCCGCGCGCGAGCAGGCGCATCGCCTCCGAGATCGTCGCGGTCCCGGCGAGAAGCGGCAGTTCCTCCGCCTCGCAGGCCGCGAGCAGTTCGTCCGTCAGACCGGGCGAGACGCCGAATTTCGCCCCCGCCGCCTTCGCCGCCTTCACATCCGCGGGGCTGAGCAGCGTGCCGGCGCCGACCACGCCACCCTCGACATCGGCCATCGCCTTGATGACATCGAGCGCCACGGGCGTACGCAGCGTCACCTCGAGCACCGGGAGCCCGCCCGCCACCAGCGCCTTGGCGAGCGGCACGGCATGGTCGAGGTCGTCCACGACGATGACCGGGATCACCGGCGCGAGGCCGCAGATTTCCTTGGCATAGGCCGATGCGTCCTTCGGAGTCATGCGCCTTCCTTTCGTTACCAGAGTGTCTTGGCGGCGCGCTCGCGCCAGACCGCGTCATATTCGGCGCCGCCCTCGGCGCCCTTGCTCATCGCCGCCAGCATCTCGCCGGCGGTCGGGAGCCGTTCAGTCCTTGGCTCGGCCGGTTTCCAGAGGCCAGATCGCATGACCGCGCGGGCGCACTGGAAATAGACCTCCTCGACCGCGACCAGGATCACGCTGCGCGGCGCCTGCCCCTCGACGGTAAAGCGCGCGAGGAGATCGGGCGCCACGGAGACGCGGCCCTTTCCGTTCACGCGGATCAGAATGTCCTCGTCGCGCACGAGGAACATGAGCGCGCAGCGTGGGTCTCGGATGAGGTTCCGGAGCGAATCGACGCGGTTGTTCCCACGCCGGTCGGGCAGCGCGAGCAGCCCGGGTTCGAGCACTGTCGCGACCGCGCCGCGATCACCGCGCGGTGAAACGTCGAGCCCTTCCGGCCCCGCGGTCGCGAGCGCGCAGAAGGGCGATGCGTCGATCCATGCCTGATATTCGGGGGTGATCCTGTCGGCGACCTTGATGAGCGAGGTCGGGTTCGGCGCGCCGTAGATCGCCTCGAGCGCGCCGAGGCTCGTCACCTCGCCCTCTGGGTCAACACCGGGGCCGATCCCGTTTCCGTCCTCCGCCATCGCCACCTTCCCCTCAGAACAGCGGCGAGGCGCCCGCCTCGGCCGCGCCGACATTGGCGCGGAAGGCCGAGAACAGGTCGCGCCCGGTGCCATGCTGGTTCTGCGAGAGATCCGGGCGGACCACCGGCCGGTCGAGCGCGCCCGGCGTCAGCACGTCGAGCTTGCCGGAGGCCGCGTCCACGCGAACGAGATCGCCATCGGCGATGCGGGCGAGCGGGCCGCCATCGAGCGCCTCCGGGCTCACATGGATCGCCGAGGGCACCTTGCCCGAGGCACCCGACATGCGCCCGTCGGTGACGAGCGCGACGCGGAGCCCCTTGTCCTGCAGGACCGCCAGGACCGGCGTCAGGCTGTGCAGTTCCGGCATCCCGTTCGCCTTCGGCCCCTGGAAGCGGACGACGACCACGGTATCGGTGGTGAACTCGCCGGCCTTGAAGGCGCGCTTCACGTCCTCCTGGTCGGCGAAAACCCGCGCCGGCGCCTCGATCACATGGCGCTCGGGAGCGACGGCGGAGACCTTCATGACGCCGGTGCCGAGATTGCCGCGCAGCCGCCGCACGCCGCCGGTGGGCTGGAACGGATCGGAGGCGGGGCGCAGGATCTTGTCGTTCAGCGTCTCGCCCGAGCCCTCAGCCCAGACCAGTTCGCCGTCGATCAGCTTCGGCTCCTGCGTGTAGCGCCCGAGCCCGTCGCCCGCGATCGTGCGCGTGTCGTCGTGGAGAAGCCCGGCCTCCAGCAACTCGCCGATCATGTAGCCGAGCCCCCCCGCCGCGTGGAAATGGTTCACATCGGCGAGCCCGTTCGGATAGACGCGCGCCATCAGCGGCGTGACATCGGAAATCTCCGCGAAATCCTCCCAGTCGAGGATGATACCCGCCGCCCGCGCCATGGCGATCAGGTGGATGAGCAGGTTCGTCGAGCCGCCGGTGGCGTTCAAGCCCACGATCCCGTTTACGAAGGCCCGCTCGTCGAGCACGTCGCAGACCGGCGTGTACTGGTTGCCGAGCGCCGAGATCGCCATCGCCCGGCGCGCGCCCTCTACGGTCAGCGCGTCGCGGAGCGGCGTGTTCGGGTTGATGAAGGACGAACCCGGCAGGTGGAGCCCCATGAACTCCATCAGCATCTGGTTGGTGTTCGCCGTGCCGTAGAAGGTGCAGGTGCCCGGCCCGTGATAGGAGGCCATCTCGGCCTCCATGAGCTTGTCGCGCCCGACCTCGCCGGTGGCGAACTGCTGGCGGACCTTGGACTTCTGGTCGTTCGGGATGCCGCTCGTCATCGGCCCGGCCGGCAGGAAGACCGCCGGCAGGTGCCCGAAGGTCGCGGCGGCGATCACGAGGCCCGGCACGATCTTGTCGCAGACGCCGAGATAGACGGTCGAGTCGAACACATCGTGGCTGAGCGCCACGGCGGAAGCCATGGCGATCACGTCGCGAGAGAAGAGCGAGAGCTCCATCCCCGCCTGGCCTTGCGTCACGCCATCGCACATCGCCGGTACCCCGCCCGCGACCTGCGCCGTGCCGCCGGCCGCGCGCGCCGCCTGCCGGATCAGTTCGGGATACCGCTCATAGGGCTGATGCGCCGAGAGCATGTCGTTGAAGGCGGTGATGATGCCGAGATTCCCGGCCGAGCCGGTGGCGAGCGCGGCCTTGTCGTCGCCCGGCATCGCGGCATAGGCGTGGGCCTGGTTGCCGCAGGTCAGATGGGCGCGTTTCGGCCCCTCGTCCCGCGCCCGCGCCATCCGGTCGAGATAGGGGCGGCGGACCGGCGCGGAGCGGTCAGTGATGCGCTGGGTGACGCGGGCGATGGTGGCGTGCAGAGACATGAGGCTCCCTCCTCCGGGTCGTCGGGGCTCCCGTCACCCGCCGCCGTTCCTTCGTGACGGCGTGCGGGCATGCGGCGCGAGGGCCGCGCGGGGCTTCAATCGGCATAGTGAACGGTAACGGGACAGGGCGCGTCGAGGATCGCGCGGATCGGCGCCTCGTCCGGCGAGCCGGGTTCGAGGGCGCGGTCGAGCGCCGCGAGCTTCTCGGCTCCCGTCAGGAGAATGTGGATGACGCCGGACCCCCGGAGCACGGGGGCCGACAGGGTGACGCGCGCCTCCGGCTGGTCGGGCGGATGCACCTCGATCAGTTCCGGCGCGTCGGCGGCGAGCGCCTCGCCGAGCTCCGGCGCGTTCGGGAACAGCGAGGCGGTGTGCATGTCGGTACCCATGCCGAGCACCGTCACATCGAGCGGCAGCGCCTCCGCCACGCGCTCCCGGATCGCACCGATGATGTAATCGGCGCCGACGGCGTGGAAATGCAGCAGGTTGGCCTCCGCCGCGGCGTTCCTGAACAGCGTCTCGCGCAGGAGACGCGTGTTCGAGCGCTCGCTGAACTCGGGCACCACCCGCTCGTCCGTCAGCATGACGGTGATCTCGGGCCAGTCCAGATCCGCTTCCGAGAGCGCGGAGAGGAACGGCCCCGGCGTCGTCCCGCCGGGCACGGCGAGCGAGGCGCGGCCCTTCGAGGCATGGGCGGCGCGCAGCTGGTCGGCCACGAGCTCGGCGAGCCCGCGCATCAGCGTGTCACGGTCCGGATAGACCTGGCGCGCGATCTCCTGGCTCATGCCTCGATCTCGCGCCAGAGATGGCCGTCCGAACTCGTCAGCTTGTACGAGTGGATCGGCCCGGCGCTGCCCTGATCATAGGGCAAGGGCCGCGTTCCCGCCTCGGCCCAGGCCTTGATGATCGGGTCGGTCCAGGCCCAGGCGGCCTCCACCTCGTCGCCGCGCATGAAGAGCGTCTGGTCGCCGCGGATCACATCCATGATCAGCCGCTCGTAGGCCTCGGGCATCAGCCCGTCGGCGCCGAGCGCCTCGGCGAAGGTCATGTCGAGTGGTACCTCGGTCAGACGCATGCCCCCCGGCCCCGGCTCCTTGATCGTCACGCGCAACCGGATACCCTCGTTGGGTTGCAGTCTTATGATAAGCGCGTTGCCGCGATGATGTTCCACCTGCGGGAAGATCGTATGCGGCGGCGCCTTGAAGACCACCGCGATCTCGGAGAAGCGCGAGCCGAGCTTCTTGCCGGTCCTGAGGTAGAACGGCGTCCCCGCCCAGCGCCAGTTCGAGATATGGACCTTGAGCGCGACGAAGCTCTCCGTATGGCTGTTCGGATCGCCCACATGGTCGAGATAGCCGCCCTCCTTGCCGTTCGGCCGGTACTGCCCGCGCACCGTGTCGCCGATCGTGAGCGGCTCCAGCGCGCGGATGACCTTGAGCTTCTCGTCGCGCACCGCGTCGGGATCGAACTTCGACGGCGGCTCCATCGCGGTCAGGCAGAGGAGCTGCATCATGTGGTTCTGCACCATGTCCCGCATGGCGCCCGACTTGTCGTAATAGGCGCCGCGGCCCTGGACGCCGATCGACTCGGCCACCGTGATCTGGACATGATCGACGTAGTGCGAGTTCCAGAGCGGCTCGAAGAGCGCGTTGCCGAAGCGGATCGCCATCAGGTTCTGGACCGTCTCCTTGCCCAGATAATGGTCGATCCGGTAGATCTGATGCTCGTCGAAATTCTTCGAGAGCTGCGCGTTCAGGGCCTTCGCCGAGGCGAGATCCTTGCCGAGCGGCTTCTCGACGACGATCCGGCTCTCGGGCGTGGCGACGCCATGTTTCGCGAGCCGGTCCGAGATCTCGCCGAAGAGCGCCGGGGCGACCGAGAGGTAGAAGGCGCGGATATGGTCCGGCTTCTCGTCGAGCTTCTTGGCGAGCAGGCCCCAGCCGCCATCGCCGGTCGCGTCGATCGTGACATAGTCGAGACCGTTGATGAATTCCTCGACCACGGCCTTGTCGAGGCCCTTCTCGCCGATGAATTCGAGCAGCGCGTCGTTCACATCCTTGCGGAACTCGGCCCGGCTCATCTTGGCCCGGGCCGCGCCGATGATGCGCGACCCGTTGGGGATCTGGTGCACCGCGAGGCGGCGATAGAGGCTCGGCAGGATCTTGCGGCGGGCGAGATCGCCGGTGGCGCCGAAGATCACAAGGTCGAACGGCTGGACGGGGATGACACTCGAAACCAAAGCGATGCTATCCTTTCGCGGCCCGGGGAACGAGCAGATCCGCCGTGCGCGGCAGATCGGCCCCCCGCCGGGAGCAGGTAATGGCGGCCGCGCGCGCGGCATAGTCGAGAAGCTCCGCGAGCGCGGAACCATCGAGCCCTTCGAGGGCACCGAGCGCGCCCTCCTGAGTCTGGATCAACCGCGCGATCAGCGCGGCCTGGAATGTGTCGCCGGCGCCCACCGTGTCGATCACCGTGACCTTCGGCGGTTCGGCCGAGGCCGCGAGGCCGGAGCGGGTCCATCCGTGCGCGGCCTGCCCGCCGTCGGTGACGACGACGAGGCGGATGCCGTCGGCGAGTCGCGCCTGCGCGAAACTCTCCGCCTTCATCCCGGGATGCAAGAGCTCAAGATCCTCCGCGCTGATCTTCAGGAGATCCGCGTGCGGATAAAGCACACCGAGCCGCTCGCGCCAGACATCAACGTCCGGTTCGACATTTAGCCGCACGTTCGGATCGAGCGAGACGAGCCGGTCGGTCTGCGCGCGCGCGAGCCCGGCGAAGGCATCCGCCGTCGGAGGCGTCACCAGCGAATAGGAGCCGAAGTGGAGGCCCGTGACCTCGGGGCCGAGCTCGGGCAGGTCTTCGGGACGCACCCCGGTATCGGCCGAGCCGTTCTTGAAGAACTGGTAGGCGGCCACGCCCTCGGCGTCGAGCCCGACGAGGCTGATCGTCGTCGGGCGGCCGGTCTCTATCGCATAGTCGGTCGAGACCCCCTCGTCGCGCAGCACCCGGGTCAGGCGCTGGCCGAGAAGGTCGGTCGAAAGTCCGGTCAGGAGCCCCGAGTCCGAGCCGAGGCGGGTGATGCCGATCGCCACGTTGAAGGGCGATCCGCCGGCCCGCGCGGCGTAGGTGGCGGCCGCCGGCCCCTCGTCTTTTTCTAGGAAGAGGTCGAACAGCGCTTCGCCGCAAACAAGAAACATCGTCTCAATCCCTGCTGGTCGCGGGCGTAGCCACCGGGGGGTGGAGCCAGCGCGAGGAAAGTCGCGGATGGCCCCTCCCCACGCAAGCGCAAACCGCCCCGCTCTCGGTCATCAACGGTAGAGGTACGACTTTTCGTGGGAGTCGAACAGATGCAGCTTGGAGGAGTCCGCCGCGAGCCGCGCGGTCTGGCCGCGTTCGAGCTTGTGGATGCCGGGCAGCTTGGCGATGATCGGATCGGCCCCGCCCTCTGGCGTGAAGTAGAGAAGCGTGGTCTCGCCCAGCGCCTCGACGATCGAGATCTCGCCCTCGTAGAGCGCCGGGCCGTCGGTCAGCACCAGATCCTCCGGCCGGACGCCGAGCCTGACCTCGGAGCCGAGATCGCTCTCGCGGCCGGCGATCGGCACCTCGACCGCGCCGCCGCCGTCGATCGCGACGGTGGTGCCGGACGGGCCGGCGGCGGTGACGCGCGCCGGGAACATGTTCATCGCGGGCGAGCCGATGAAACGGGCGACGAAGATATTGGCCGGCCGTTCGTAGAGTTCGAGCGGGGTGCCCACCTGCTCGATGTCGCCACCGTGCAGCACGACGATCCGGGTCGCGAGCGTCATCGCCTCGACCTGGTCATGCGTCACGTAGATCATCGTCGAATCGGGCATGTTGTCCTTGAGCTGCGCGATCTCGATCCGGGTCGCGACGCGGAGCGCGGCGTCGAGGTTCGAGAGCGGCTCGTCGAAGAGGAACACCTTCGGGTCGCGCACGATCGCCCGGCCGATCGCGACGCGCTGCCGCTGCCCGCCCGAGAGCGCCTTCGGCAGCCGGTCGAGATAGGGCGTGAGCTGCAGGATGCGCGCCGCGTTCTCGACGGCCTTGTCGATCTCCGCCTTGGCGCGTTTCGCGATCTTCATGCCGAAGGCCATGTTGTCGCGCACGGTCATGTGGGGATAGAGCGCGTAGGACTGGAAGACCATCGCGATGCCGCGCTGCGCCGGCGGCACCTCGTTCATCCGCGCGCCGCCGATCTCGAGCGTTCCGCCGGTGATCTTCTCGAGCCCCGCGATCATCCGGAGCAGCGTCGATTTCCCGCAGCCCGAGGGGCCGACGAAGACGACGAGCTCCCCCTTCTCGATATCGAGGTTGATGTTTCGAAGCACATCGACGGAGCCGTAGGACTTGCTCACATCGGTCAGGGTGACGGCCGCCATTTCCCAGGGCTCCCTATCCGTTTGTTTCGAGTTCGGCGAAGATCGCCTGATAGGGCGGCAGATAGGCCCCCCGCTCGCTGAGGCTGCCCGAAAAGCTGGTACCCGGCGCGGTGTGCCAGTTTCCCTCGGGCAGGGTGACGGTATGATCCGTCTCGGAGAAGTTGAAGGCGCAGAACATGGCGCGCCCCTCGTGCTCGCGGATGAAGGCGAGGTAGTCGGGCGTGGTCGTGACCAGCCTGAACGAACCCTTGGCCAGCACCGGATGCGCTTTCCGGAAGGCGATCATCCGGCGGTAGAAGGACAGCATCGAGAGCGAATCGTGCTCCTGCGCCGAGACCGAATGGCCGAGGTGGTCCATCGAGATCGGAAGCCACGGCTTCACGTCGGAGAAGCCGCCGTTGAGATTGTCGGTGATCCAGACCATCGGCGTCCGGCAGCCGTCGCGGCCGCGGAACTTCGGCCAGAACCGCTTGCCATAGGGGTCCTGCAGGTCCTCGTAGGAGACATAGGCTTCCTGCAAGCCGAGTTCCTCGCCCTGGTAGAGACAGACCGAGCCGCGCAGCCCGAGCAGGAGCCCGAGATAGAGCCGCGCCTGCGCGTCGTTGAGGCCCCAGCGGGTGACGTGGCGCTCCACGTCGTGGTTGGAAAAGGCCCAGCAGGCCCAGCCATCGGATGCCACGCGGGCGAACTTGCCGAGCACCTTCGCCACACGCTCGCCGGTCGGCTTCTCGGCCGAGAGGAATTCGAAGGCGTAGCACATCTGCATCCGGTCGTCGCCGCGCGTGTACTCGCCCATGATCTCCATGCCGCGCTGCGCGTCGCCGACCTCGCCGACCGCCGCGATCGACGGGTATTCGTTCATGAGCGCCCGCATCCGCTGGAGAAACCCGATCATCTCCGGCCGGCTCTTGTCGTAGACATGATCCTGCCAGTTGTAGGGGTTCACTTCCGGCGCGGTCGAGAAGTCGCGGTGCTCCGGCGCGAGCGACGGGTTGTCCCGAAGCTCCGTGTCGCAGAAGTAGAAGTTGATCGTGTCGAAGCGGAACCCGTCCACGCCCCGGTCGAGCCAGAAACGCGCCACGTCGAGCAACTCGTCCTGAACCTGCGGCTCGTGGAAGTTGAGGTCCGGCTGCTCCTTCAGGAAGTTGTGCAGATAGTACTGCATCCGCTCCCCGTCCCATTCCCAGGCGGGACCGCCGAAGATCGAGAGCCAGTTGTTGGGCGGCGAGCCATCGGGCTTGGCATCGGACCAGACGTACCAGTTGGCCTTCGGATTGTCCCGGCTCGACCGGCTCTCGCGGAACCAGCGGTGCGTGTCGGAGGTATGGCTCAGCACGAGGTCGATGATGACGCGCAGCTTCAGGTCATGCGCCCGCTGGATCAGCGCGTCGAAGTCGCCGATCGTGCCGAACATCGGATCGACATCGCGGTAGTTCGTCACGTCATAGCCGAAGTCGAGCATCGGCGAGGTGAAGAAGGGCGAGATCCAGATCGCATCGACGCCGAGGCTCGCGACATAGGGCAGCCGGTTGATGATCCCCGCGAGATCGCCGATCCCGTCGCTGTTCGAATCCTGGAAGGACCGGGGATAGATCTGGTAGATCACACAGCCGCGCCACCAGTCCTGATCCGCGGGGAGCGGATGGTCCTCGTGGATCGGCATCTCGATATTCATGAGGCTCAGCCCCCTTTGACGGAACCCGCGAGCAGGCCGCGGACGAGGTACCGCTGCAGCGTGAAGAAGACGAGCAGGGGTACGAGAATTGTGATGAAGGCGGAGGCCGTGAGGATCTCCCAGTTGCCGCCCCGGCTGCCGAGCAGGTTCACGAGCCGCCCCGTCAGGACCAGACTGTCGTCCTGCGCGCCGAGGAAGACGATCGCGACGAGGAGGTCGTTCCAGACCCAGAGGAACTGGAAGATCGCGAAGGAGGCGAGCGCCGGGAAGCTGAGCGGCAGGATGATCTTCACGAAGATCTCGAAATCCGACGCCCCGTCGACGCGGGCGGATTCGAGGATCTCGCGCGGCAACCCGGCCATGTAGTTGCGCAAGAGATAGATCGCGAGCGGCAGTCCGAAGCCCGTGTGCGCGAGCCAGATCCCGAGATAGGTCTTCGCCGGCACGCCGAAGATCTCGGCGACGCCGTTGTAGAGCCTCAGCAGCGGAATGAGCGACATCTGCAGCGGCACGACGAGAAGGCCGACGACGGCCGCGATCAGCAGCGCCCGGCCGGGGAACTCCATCCAGGCGAGCGCGTAGGCCGCGAAGGCGGCGATCAGGATTGGGATGATGGTCGCGGGGATCGCGACGGTCAGGGAATTGATGAAGGACTGCCCGATCCCCTCGGAACTCAGCACCTCGCGGTAGTTGTCGAGCGTGAACCTCGGCGGCTGCTCGGCGGTGACGAAGACGCGCTGCCCGCGGTTCGAGTCGAAGGCCTCCGCGGATTCGAGCCGGTAGCTGCCGTCCTCGTTCACCGTGAGCCGGCCGCCGTTGTTGAGTTCCGCCGTGCTGCCCGCCTCGTATTGCGTGGGCTCGCGGCTCGTCACGCCGAAGGCGGAGACCTGGCCGGACGTGCCCTCCAGCAGGTTGCCGGTCACGACGAAGACGCCGTTCTCCTCCACCTGCGCGTCCGCCCCGCCGGTCCGGCCCTGCAGGTTCTGCGACGACGAGGAGAGCGCGGTCCACCAGCCGGAGACGGCGAGTTGATCCTTGTCGCGGAGCGAGGAGATGAAAAGCCCGGCCGTCGGCAGCGTCCAGAGCGCGACGAGCAGGAGTACCGTCAGGTGGACGACGATCGTCAGCGGCGATTTCGTGGCAGGTGTCGAGTCCATGTCAGCGCCCCTTCATCTCGGCGTTGGCGCGGCGGATGTTCCAGACCATGATCGGGATCACCAGCACCATGATCACGACCGCGATCGCGGCGCCGCGGCCGAAATCGCCGCCGCCCCGGAACATCCAGTCGAACATGAGATTGGCCAGCACCTGCGTCTGCCACTGGCCGTTGGTCATCGCGAGCACGATGTCGAAGACCTTCAGCACCAGGATCGTGATCGTCGTCCAGACCACGGCGATGGTGCCCCAGATCTGCGGCATCTTGATCTTGAAGAAGATCTGCAACGGGCTCGCCCCGTCGAGCACCGCGGCCTCGACCGTCTCCTCCGGAATTCCGCGCAGCGCGGCGGAGAGGATCACCATCGCGAAGCCGGTCTGGATCCAGACGAGGATCACCATGAGGAAGAAGTTGTTCCAGAACGGGATCGTCAGCCAGGCCTGCGGATCGCCGCCGAGCGAGGTGACGAGCGCGTTCAGGATGCCGATCTGCGGCTCGCCGGGGGCGCGATAGTCGTAGATGAACTTCCAGATCACCGAGGCGCCGACGAAGGAGATCGCCATCGGCATGAAGATCAGCGACTTCGCGATATTGCCCCACCAGATCCGGTCCGTCAGCGCCGCCGCCGCGAGGCCGAAACCGGTCGCGGCCGCCGGCACGAAGAGGAGCCAGAGCAGGTTGTTGAACATCGATTCCCTGAAGACCGGATCATTGACCATCCAGACGTAGTTCGACGTGCCCACGTAATTCTGGCCCGACCGATCGTGCAGCGAGAGCCAGACCGATTCGATCACCGGATAGACGAGATAGACGACGAGGGCGAAGATCGCGGGAGCGAGGAACAGCCACGGCCGGATCAGGTTGGCCCGGTTGATGTTGCGTCCCGCTCTGACCGGGTCCGGCCCGCGCGCCGGCAGCACCGTGTCGAGCAGCAGGTTCGAGAAGTAGAAATAGCCGGCGCATCCGGCGACGCCGATCACCACGGTGACGAGCGCCCAGAAGAGCTGTTCCATACCGAATGTCTCCCCTCATTCCCCCGACCCGGCCCTCTCGCGGGGCCGGGGCCGTCTTCAACGGGTGCCCGCTACTTGATCGCCTGCCAGGAGTTCTCGATCTGCGTCGCCGCCTCCTCGCCCGAGGCGCCGCCGACGAAGTTGACCATGCCGGTCCAGAACGCCCCCGCGCCGATCGCGCCCGGCATCAGGTCGGAGCCGTCGAAACGGAAGGTCGTGGCATCGGTCAGGATCTCGCCCATCGCCTTCAGCGTATCGTCGCCATAGGCCTCCGGGTTCGCCTCCTTGAAGGGCGTCAGGAAGCCGGTCTGCGCCATCCAGACCTCATGCGCGATCGGCGTCTTGAGGAATTCGATGAAGGCGCGCGCCGCCGGCGTGTCGCGGGTGATCATCGCGAGCGTGCCGGCGCCCAGGACCGGCTTGCCGAGGTCCGGCTGGCTCTCGTAGGGCGGCAGGTAGAAGAAATCGGCGTCGAGACCCATTTCCGTGCCCTCCGGGAAGAAGCTCGGAATGAAGGACGCCTGATGGTGCAGATAGCACATCGGTGGCGAGGCGAAGAGGCCGTTCGGGCTCTCGCGGAAATCCGTGGTGCCGACCGCCTGGGCGCCGCCGGCGACGAAGCCTTCCGTCTTGGCGAACCAGCCGAAATCCTCGATCGCGGCGACCACGCGCGGGTCGTTGAAGGGGATCTCTCCCGAGGTCCACTGGTCGTAGACATCCGCCGGCTGGGTGCGAAGCATCATGTCCTCGACCCAATCCGTCGCGGGCCAGCCCGTCGCGCCGCCCGAGCCGAGGCCGATGCACCAGGGCGTGCCGCCGTCCTCGACGATCTGCTCGGTCAGGGCCTTCAGGTCCTCCATCGTCTCGGGAACCTCGTAGCCCATCTCGTCGAAGTTGTCGGGCACGTACCAGACGAGGGACTTCACATCGATCTTGTAGGGGAAGGCGTAGAAGGCCTCGGTCCCATCCGGTCCCTCGTAGGTCCCGAGCTTCACCCAGCTGTCGCCGGCGGCGTAGTTCGCGCCGATCCAGTCCCGCGTCTCGTCGCCGAGCGGCGTCAGCCGGCCTTTCGCCGCGAGATCGGCGATGAGCCCGGGCTGCGGCAGGATCGCGACATCGGGCGGGCTGCCCGCCTCGGTGTCGATGACGATCTGCTGCTCGTAGTTCTCCGAGGACGAGTAGCGCACGGTGGCCCCGGTCGCCTCGGTGAAATAGGCGATGAGGTTCTCGGCCAGCGTCTGGTCCTCGCCGCGCCAGGGACCGAAGATGGTGAGGGTCTGTCCGTCGAGGGAATTCGCCGCGGCGAAATCCTCGTAGCTCTGCCAGTTGAAGCGCGAGTCCTCGCCCGGCGCGAACAAGAGATCCTGAGCCAGCGACGGACCGGCGAGCATGGGGCCGGCGAGCATGGCGAGCGTCGCCGCCCCGGCCAAGAGCGAAACCTTCATCGAAACCTCCCACTTGCCGGGCCCCGCGGGGCCGGCCGAGTCGCGCCCGAACCGTTCCTCAGCTCCAAAGCGCTTTGAGCGGCGGAACGATGCGCCGAGTGACCTTCGCTGTCAAGGCGGGAAAGCATGGCGTCAGGGCGGCAAGCATGGCCGAAAATTGCGGATTGTCACGGAAGCTCTTCTGGTACAGGACTCGAAGCGCTTCGAGGATAAGGGCGTATCCATGAACCTCAAGGAGCTCGCCGCGCTTCTGGACCTGTCGACCACGACGGTCAGCCGCGCGCTGAACGGTTATCCGGAGGTGAGCGTCGCGACGCGCGAACGCGTGGTCGCGGCCGCCCGGCGGCATGGCTACGCGCCGAATCAGGTCGCCAAGCGGCTCGCGACCGGGCGCACGCTCGCCATCGGCCATGTGATCCCGCTGGCCCGACACCAGATGATCAACCCGCTCTTCGCCGAGTTCATCTCCGGCGCCGGGGAGACCTATTCCATCGCCGGCTACGACATGATCGCCTCGGTGGTTCCGGAGGCGGAGGAGACCGAGGCCTACCGGACCATGATCGCGCAGCGCAAGGTCGACGGCATCCTGGTGCACACGCCGCGGCTCCTCGATACGCGGATCGACCTCCTCCGCGACCTCGGGCTGCCGTTCCTCGCCCATGGGCGCGATTCCAGGCCCGAGCGCGACTATTGCTGGATCGACATCAACAATCGCCGGGCCTTCCTGCGGGCGACCGATCTCCTGCTCGACCTCGGACACCGGCGCATCGGTTTCCTGAACGGGATGGAACATCTGCACTTCGCGCAGCGCCGGCGCTCGGGCCATGTCGCGGCGCTGAGCGCGCGCGGGATCGAGCCCGATCCGGCGCTGATGGCGCACGACGAGATGACGGAATCCTACGGCTATGAATCGGTGTTCCGGATGCTGTCCCTGCCGGACCCGCCGACGGCCTTCCTCGCCTCCTCGATCATCACCGCCTTCGGTGCGCTGCGCGCGGTGAGCGAGCTTGGCCTGCGGCTCGGCGCGGATATCTCGATCCTGACGCATGACGACGACCTCTCGCACATGCCGAATTCCGGCGCCGTGCCGCTCTTCACCGCGACGCGTTCCTCGATCCGCGCGGCCGGGCGGCGCGCGGCGGAGATGCTGATCGCGCTGATCGAGCGACCGGAAACGGCGCCCCGAAGCGAACTCTGGGAGGTGGATCTGACGGTCGGCCGATCCACGGGGCCGCGAAACTGACCGATCCCGGTCCCGGCGCCCCGGCTAGATCGGCCGGAGGGAACGCCGAAGTCAGTTCTCCGCGACGGCCCGCGCCGCGGGAGCCGCTCCGCCGATCTGACCGAACCGGCGCTGGCGGCGGTGATAACCTTTGACCGAACCCGCCAGCGTCTCGGCGGTGAAATCCGGCCAGGCGATCTTCAGAAACTCGTATTCCGCGTAGGTCGCCTGCCAGAGCAGGAAGTTCGACACGCGGCATTCACCGGAGGTCCGGATGATGAAATCCGGGTCCGGCAGGTCGCGGGTATCGAGCGCGGAGGCGAGCGCCTCCTCGCCGATCGCCTCGGGAGCCAGTGCCCCCTCCGCCACCCGTTCGGCGAGGCCGCGCACCGCGCGGCTCAGCTCGTCGCGCCCGCCGTAGTCGAGCGCGATGGTGAGGTTCAGCCCCCGGCAATTCCGCGTCCGCTCCTCCAGCATCTCCATGAGCTGACGCAGGTGGACGGGCACGCGGTGCCGCATGCCGATGAACCTCACCCGCACGTCATGGGCGCGCAGCGACTCCATCCTGCCGAGGATGTAGTTGCGGAAGAGCCGCATCAGCCCGTTCACCTCGGCGAGCGGTCGTTGCCAGTTCTCGGTCGAGAAGGCGTAGAGCGTCAGATGGGTGATGCCGAGACCGGGCGCCGCGCTCACGATGTCGCTCACGCGTCGCGCGCCGCGCGAATGGCCGGCGACCCGGTTGAGGCCGCGCGCCTCCGCCCAGCGCCCGTTGCCATCCATGATGATGCCAACATGAAGTGTGTTCATTCCGTCACGCAGCATCACAGGTTCCATATGGTCGGAATCGCAGGATACAGGGATGCCTTCGCACCTGCAACATGGAGATCGCAGGTCACAGCCGCCGCGCCAGCCTCAACGGCAGATTGGGCGTATTGAGCGACATGACCCGATAAAGCTGCCCGTAGACATAGGCGGTCAGGAAAAAGAAGACCGCGCTGAGGGCGCCATTCTGATAGCTCGCCATCACGAACAGCGTCGTCAGGACGGGAAGCGCCCAGGTGACGAGGCTGGTGGCGGGGTTGCGCAGGTGCGAAGCCCGCGGGGTCCGCACGATGCGGCGGGCGTAGTGGCGGTAGGCCAGCATGTGGAAATGCACCCGGTCGGGCTGCCCGACGCTGTGGCCTTCGCGCCGCGACTTGCGGCTCATCGAGGACAGGGTCTCGATCACCGGATAGGCGCAGATGAGGATCGCCGTCCAGGCAGAGATCTCGGGATTGCGGGCGGGAAGAAGCACACCGATCCCGGCGAGCAGATAGCCGAGGAAATAGGCGCCGCCGTCGCCGAGGAAGATCTTTCCGAGCGGGAAGTTCACGCAGAAGAACCCGAGCACGACCGCGCCGAACAGCAGGGAAAGCTGGAACACCAGGTCGTCGCCGACCTGATGCGCGACCCAGGCGAAGGTGCCGAAGAGGATCAGCAGCGTCCCCGCCGCCAGCCCGTTGAACCCGTCGATGATGTTGATCGCATTGGCGACCCCGCCCATGGAGAAGCCGGTGAAGAGGAGCGCGATCAGATAGAAGGACAGGAACCAGTCGACGCCGGGCAGGTCGACCTTCCGCATGACATAGCCGGTGAAGAGCGCGAAGATGATCCCCGCGCCCATGGTGGCGCCGAGCCGCCACTTGACGCCGACCTTGCGCGTCACGTCCTCCGCCAGCCCGGCCAGAATCGCCGGCACGCCCGCGAGGCCGATCATGATCCAGATCTCGCGAAGCTCGCCGCCGAGAAGCGGCGTGACGGCGGCGTAGCTCAACGCCAGCGCGAGTCCACCGATTCGGGGCACCTTGTTCTTGTGGAACTTCTGCGGCCCGTTCAGGTGGTCATGGGTGAAGCGCCCGTGCCACCGCTGCGTGACGACGAGAGCGAGGCATAGCATCAGGCTCAGGACAAAAGCCGCGAGCGCGGCGCTGTCGATCGCCTCCCAACCGATTTCTGTCACGACACTGCCCATATGCGGGGACGGTCCCCGAAGTTTTTTGTTGTCGCCAGATTTACCGTGTTTCGCGACGGTTTGCGAGCATTTTGGAGGCGCGGTCGATCAAATTCGCGCCCCGGGACCGAAACAGCCCGAAACATAGGCGAACAATCGCCGATCCCGCCCGCCGAATGGCTCCCGATTCGTCCGCGGGTCCATCGGGCGCGGCCGCGTCCGCGAAAGGCCGTCACGCGAAAACCGCGGCGCCTCGGGCTCGGGCGTCGCGGCTCTGACTTCCCGGCTTCCGCCGGTTCGGACCGCCTGTCTGGCGGCCCGGAATTCCTCGATCAGCTGGCGTTCGGCCCCCGGATCACACGGATCGCGGCGCGGACCTTGCGCCATTGCTCGGCGGCGCTCTCATCGCCCGCCTCCTCGCTGGCCTTGGCGCGCTGGGCCGCCTCATATTCGGCCTTGTCGCCATGCGCCGCGTAGAGCTTCTGCGCATAGTCTTCGATATGCACTGCCGACATGTTCTCCTCCAACGCCGATCATGCTTCTTCGATCAAGGAGCCTAGCATTTTCAGCGGGCTCCGTCAGCTTGCGAACGTCCGCCCGTCGATCGGGTTCCGCCGGGTCGTCCGATCACAACCAGCGCCGCCCCCCGACCGGGGCCCGTTCAACCGCAGACGACGCGCGCCACGGTGTCGCCGCCGCCCACTTCGACGGACATCCGATCCGGCCGGAAATCCGTGGTCGCGGGCATGCCAGGATAAAGCACCCGCGTGCCCTCCGGCAGCGCGGAGGCGTCGAGCGCGGCCGCGCTCTGCCCGACGAGATCCTGATGGTCGATCGCACCGCAACTGTCCCTGCCCGAGATGGCGGTCGTGCCCTCCCCGGTGGTCATGTTCTCGCAGGCGCCCAGCAGCAGCAGGACACCGAGGCCGAGACAGGCCGGGCGGAACGGGTGATTCATGATCGCTCTCCTCGCAAACTCGATCCCTCCGAGGGGATCACGGCGCGCTCGCGGAAACAAGCGCGCCGCGTGGTCCACCCGGGCCGCTCCATGCCTGACCCCATGGCGGAACTCGCGGCGGAACCCACACCGATATGCACGGCTGGCACCCGCGCCCCCCGCGGCGGAAGGTAGCACCCCAACATCCTTGGGTTGTAATTCCCCTTTTCCGACGCGGGAAATTGGCCTATGGTCTCACCATTCATCCGCCTTCGAACGCGCGGATTCACGCATTGCGAAAGGCACCGAGTCAGGGGCATGAACATTCGCCCGGCCCTCCGGATCGCACGCAATACCCCGCTGGCCGCCGCGGTCGGGGTCGGATTCATCTTGGGAATCTGGCTCACGGGCAGCGCGATCGGGGAATCCGGGACCGCCGCCGCCGCCGGTCTGCTCGCCGCGCCGATGTCCTGGCCCGCCGCGTCCGGCATGACGGCGGCCGGCGCCCTGGCCGGGACCGCCGGTATCGCGCTGCTCTCCTGGAGGTTGCATCGAGCGCGCCGGAAGCCGAAGCCCGTCCCGGCCGGAACCGTCGGCACGGGCTGGCAGCTCGATCTCGCGATGCGCGGCGCCGGCCTCGGATACTGGGAGCTCGATCTCCAGACCCGCGCGCTCTACTGCGACGCGCGTGCGCGCGCGTTGCTCGGTCTGCCTGACCGCCCCCTGCACAGCGAGGCCGACTGGCTTGAGCGGATCGTTCCCGAGGACCGCGCCACCGCCTTCGACGAGGCGCACCGCGCGCTTGAGCTTCGGGGCACGGTCACGCTCGAATACCGCGTGACGCATCCGGACGGGCGGGTCCGGAGGATCGAGGATTTCGCCACCGCCTGTGCCGGCCCCGACGGCTGCCGCCGCATCGTCGGCCTCGTGCGCGACATGACCGACCGGCACGACGCGGCCGAGGAGCTTCGCTGGCATCGGCGCCAGGCGGAGGTGACGGCGCAGGAGAAGGCCCGGTTCCTCGCGGTGATGAGCCATGAGATCCGCACGCCGATGACCAGCATCCTTGGCATGCTCGACCTGGCGATCGACGAACCCGACTCGGACAGCCGGACCGAGCGGCTGAGGATCGCACGCTCCTCGGCGCGTTCGCTGCTGGCGATCCTGAACGATGTGCTCGCCTTCTCCCGCCTCGAAGCCGGAAGATTCGAACTGCACCCCCAGCCGTTCCGGCCGGTCCGCCTGCTCTCCGAGGTCATCGAGCTGATGATGCCGCGGGCCGAGGCGAAGGGCGTCACCCTGCGCTCGGCCATCGCGCGGGACGTGCCCGAATGGGTGGTGGCCGATCCGGTCCGGACACGGCAGGTACTCCTCAACATTCTCGGCAACGCGGTCAAGTTCACCGACTCCGGCGAAGTCGCGGCGCATGTCGCCCTGGTCCGGGGAGACGGCGACACGGCGGCGCTCCGCTTCGAGATCCGCGACAGCGGCGTCGGCATGCGCCCCGAACTGCTGCCCCGCGCCTTCGACTGCTTCGTGCGGGACGAAGCCTCCGCCCCCGGGCGCGAGGAGGGCAGCGGCCTCGGCCTCGCGATCTCGCAGCATCTGGTCCAGTTGATGGGAGGCTCGATCGAAATGGAGAGCACGCTCGGCGAAGGCAGTGTGGCCCGTTTCGTGATCCCCATCGACCCGGCGCGCGCCCTGCCCCCGGACGAGACCGGGCCGGCGGTGGAAGGGCCGCCGCCGATGCGCATCCTCGTCGCCGAGGACAATGCCACCAACCAGTATCTGGTCCGCGCGCTGCTGGAGCGCGAGGGGCACCGCGTCACCACCGTCCGCGACGGCGCGGAAGCGGTCGAAGCGGCGCGGGCCGGCGCGTTCGACGTGATCCTGATGGATGTGCAGATGCCGGTGATGGACGGGGCAAGCGCCGCGCGCGCGATCCGGGCCTCCGGTGATGCCGGCGCCGGGACGCCGATCATCGCGCTGACCGCCAATGCGCTGGCGACCGACCGGCAACTCTACCTCACCGCCGGGATGAGCGACTACGTGACGAAACCGATCGAACTCGCCGCCCTGAACGGCGCGCTCGCCCGCGCGGCCCGGGCCCGGCGCGCGGCCACCGTCTCGGCCGAGGACGTGGTCATCGGCTGAGCGCGGTCACCGGCTGAGCATCGCGAGATTCGCAGCCGCGGCCAGCGCGGCGACGGCCAGCAGCGAGAGATAGATCCGGCCCGCCAGCGACCGCTTGCCGGTCGTCCAGACCGCGACGGCGGCGCAGAGCAACCCGAGACCCGCGATCCCGATCAGCGCCGGCAGACCGAGGATCCAGGCCCAGGCCCTCGGGATCGCGCCCATTCCGATCAGGTTCTGGTTGACCACGAGCGTCGAGCCGACCGCCCAGACCAGCCCCGCGAGACAGGCGACCGAGAGCACGCCCGCGAGGACGGCGAGCAGCGGCGCCGCGCGCGACAATCGCCCGGCGGCGTCGGAGGTCATCGGTGGAGCGGGCCGCCCGCGCAACCGCCGCGCGAGCGCGCCGAGCGGATAGATGAGGAACGCGCTTGAGAGGAACATCGCCGCCAGCACGGCGGGGATGGCCAGCACGCCCGAGAGGGCGATGCCCCGCAGACCCTCGCTCGCCATCAGCCGCCGGAGCGTGCCGAGGAAGATCACGTCATCCGCCGTCACGAACTGCCCCGCCGGCCGCGCGGCGCAGGCGGTATGGGGTGGCACGGATGGATCGTCCAGAAACGCGGCGATGATCCCGTTGGCGCAGGAATCCGTCATCGCCTGACCATGCGCCCCGGCGGGGAAGACGACATGCGTCGCATTCGGAAGATCCGGCAGCAGCTTCTCCGCGTAGGCGGGCGGCGTGATCGGATCGAAATCGCCCGAGAGCAGCAGGACCGGCAGATCGCTCCTGACCGGCGCCAGATCCGAGCGCGGCAGCAGCGGGACGCCCCAGTCGCGGCAGACGCGGGTGGCGACGGCGGCCTGGGCGCGGGTGCTTTCGGCGAGCCGCGGCAGAACGTCTGGAAACTCCATCGAAGCCGCGTCGACATCGCCATGGTCGGCGCAACTCACCGTCATGTGCATCCCCTCGGCGAGCGAGGTGTCGAACAGCGCCACCGGCAGCAGGAGCGTGGTCACGAAGGTGAAATCGCCCTTGTCGGCCCGGTCGATGATCAGAGGTACGAGGTCGTGCATGTCGGAATAGAGCGCGCCGTAGATCGCCTCCTCGAGCATGTCGCCGCTCAGCAGCACCGGGACCGGCGGGCCAAGCGCCACCTGCGCGTCTTCCGGAAGCGGCGCGACCATGACTTCCACCGGGTCGGCGTTCAGCCGGTCGATCAGCGCGGGATAACGCGCGCCGAGGTCGGGGAAGGCGCGGGCGCATCGCGGCGCGGCGGCGCATCCAAGGAGATATTTCTCTCCGATGCGTTGCTGGGCGAAGGCCGGCTCGGTGAAGAGGTCGTAGTCGAGCGGCACGACGGCGTCGAGCACCACGGCGGAGAGCGCCTCCGGATGGCGTCGCATCAGGAACTGGCCGAGTTCGGTGCCATAGGAGACGCCGTAGAAGGCGATCCGGTCGAAACCCAGCGTCCTGCGAATCGCCTCGATATCGTCGGCGCTCTCGGCGGACTGATAGCCCGACAGGTCCACGCCCGCCGCCCTCAGCCGCGCGCCGCAGGCCTGCATCGCCGCGAAGAAAGCCGCCTCCTCGGCCGCGGCCGAGGCAGCATCCGCCGCGCCGGCGCGTTCGGCATCCGCGAGTTCGGGGCAGGTCAGCGCCGGCTTCGAGAAACCGGTGCCGCGCTGGTCCCAGAGCACGAGCGCCCGGTTCCGCGCCGGGCGTAGCGCCGGATCATCGAGCAGGACCTGGCCGAACGAGCCGATCGTCCCCGCGCCGGGGCCGCCCTGCGCCATGAAGAGCGGCGCGGCCGCGTCCCCGGCGGTAACCCCGCCGCCCTCCCCGGCTCCCTCGACTGGCGCGAGAATCGCCACGGCGAGATCGATGCGCCGCGCCGCGCCGGCGCCGCGGCGTTCCGGGACACCGACGAAACCGCATTGGACGCCGGTTTGCGTCGGAGGCGAGAGGTCGAATATCGCGCAATCCGCCGGCGTCCAGCCGGTCCCCGGAACCGGCGGGCCGGCCGGGCCGGGCTGCGCGGCGGCGTGAAGGGCGGCGATGAGCGTCAGCGCCAGGGCAAGAAGCCCCCCGGGCAGCCACGNATATCGCGCAATCCGCCGGCGTCCAGCCGGTCCCCGGAACCGGCGGGCCGGCCGGGCCGGGCTGCGCGGCGGCGTGAAGGGCGGCGATGAGCGTCAGCGCCAGGGCAAGAAGCCCCCCGGGCAGCCACGGAGTTCCCCGTGTTCCGTTCGGAGGGGATGTCCCGCGACTGTCCGAGCCCATTGCAACCCGCCTGAATTCAAGGGGCCGGAGGGCGAACGCTCAGGAATGCGTGGGTCGCTCCGGACCCGGTCGATGCGCCGCCCGGCGAGGGGCGGCGGCGGTCTCAACTACTGTCGGTTCATTCGGTTGTCGATGAGTTCGTCGACGACGGCTGGGTCTGCGAGGGTGGATGTGTCGCCGAGGGCGCCGTAGTCGTTCTCGGCGATCTTTCGCAGGATGCGGCGCATGATCTTGCCGGAGCGGGTCTTGGGCAGGCCGGGCGCCCACTGGATGAGGTCGGGGGAGGCGATCGGGCCGATCTCCTTCCTGACCCACTGCACCAGTT